>NZ_RZRK01000009.1:0-20694 GCF_003997835.1 Mesorhizobium sp. M7A.F.Ca.CA.004.12.1.1 | reverse complement strand
CGCCTATCAGGCTGTAGAGCCGGGCGTCCGCGACGTTGAAACGAAGCGCGCCCCTCGCCTTTGCTGCCAAGACGTCGAGATCAACACCGTCGCCTGTTTCGCTCAGCCGACCGGCAATTTCGCCTATCAAGGCATCTATATTCAACGGATCGAGCGCAAGCGAGACGGCCGGCGTTTCCGACTCAAGAAGCCGACTTAGCCCTATCGACGAAACCGCCAACACCAGAACGGAGGCGACGAACCAAACGCCTGAACGCCGGAGATTTCGCGTGAGCGGGCTCGCCTGCTCCGTCATCGACTTTGCCCTCAATTTTCGGGGTACTCGCGCCATAGTCGTAGTACTGATAGTTCATGTATTTATAGGCGTAATTGTAATCGAACTTGTTGACCGTGAATTTCGACATCGCCGCTCCGATCACGTTCGCACCGGCTGAGCGCAGACGCTTGAGTGCCGTTTTGGCTGACTTGCGTGTGACCTGATTGGTCGAAACGACCATCAATGTGCCTTCGGCAAGCCGGCTGAGGATTGGTGCATCGGAAAGACCGACGACCGGCGGGGCGTCGATGATGACCAGATCGAAGCGTTTGCCGAGATTGGTCAAGATCAACGCCATCTTCGGCGACGAGAGCAGGTCGGCCGGATTCGGCGGAATCGTTCCGGACGTCAGCACGGTGACATTAGGGTATTTCGTCGGTCTGAAAATGCCCGGCAGATCGTCCTTGCGAACGGTATTAGTCAGCAGGTTGCTCAACCCGATCGCATTGTCGAGGCCGAACAGCCGGTGCAGGTTGGGTTTGCGGAGATCGCCGTCGACAAGCAGAACCCTTGCGCCGAGTGCCGCGAAATCCTGGCCAAGCTTGAACGACGTGGTCGACTTGCCTTCCGACGGTTCCGAACTGGTCACCAGCAGCGATCGCGGCGCGCCCTCCGCACCGGAGAACTGCAGCGATGTCCGCAGCGAACGATAGGCCTCGGAGAGCCCGGATTTTTGATCGGCGATGCTGGCTATGAGTTCGCGGTCACCGACAAGCGGCAGGATGCCGAGCATCGCCAGCCCCAGCTCTTTCTCGATCTGCTCCGGGTTGGTGAAAGTGTTGTTCAGCAACTCGATGATGTAGATGATCGATGCAGCCAGGGCCATGAAAAGCGCGAGAGCGACTGCAAGGTTGATGCTCAGACGTGGAGAATAGGGGGCTGTGGGCAGCGAAGCGAAATCGACTATCGCAGCGCTTTGCGTCTTGAGCTCCGAGCTGACGCCGACTTCATTCAGCTTGGCGATAAGGCTGTCATACTGCGACCGGTTGGAGTCGACCTCGCGCTTCAGGATCGTGTATTTGATATTCTTGTCGTTGAAGACGACCTGCTGCCTCTCCATCTCCGCGAGCTTGGACTTGAGATCGGCTTCCTTGTTCTGTGCTTCCTGATATTTCAGCCGCAACGAATCGGTTATCGCCAGCACGCCGTTGTTGTAGATTCGCTGGAGTTCCTTGATCTGCGATTGCAATTGCTGCATTTCCGGAAAACCGGGCTTCAGGATGCCCAATTTCTGCTGATATTGGCTGGTCAGATCCGCCAGCTTTTCGCTAAGCTTCTGCAGACCTTCGCTTTCCAGAACCGGACCGAGGCTCGACCCGCGGCCTTTTTCTATCTGATCGACCACCCGCCCCGCATCAAGACGCTCCTGGATTGCAGTGGCCAGGGCGGTGTTCAGGGCTTCGATGTTGGAGCCGATCAGCGATTTGTCATCGCCGGTAACCGTGATGCCGGCATCTTTTGCATAGGTGACCAGTTCCTCTTCGGAGGTCTGCAGCTTTTGCTTCACCTGCAAAACCTGTTCCTGGATGAACTGCCGTGCCAGATCAGAGGTCTCGCTGGTCTGATCGAGACGTTGATCGATAAAGCTCTGCGCGACCTGATTGGCAACGTCGCTTGCATATTTCGGCTTTTGATCGACGAAGGTGATCGATAGCAGGCTCGTATTGGTGACCAGATTGACCGTCAGATCTTCCTGGATGCGCTTGATCGCAATTGCCTCGCGCTCTTCAGGCGTTTTCTCCTCAATGGAGGGTGACTTGGACATCCCGAACGCACGGTAGACAATATTGCTCGGGGAAAAGCTCGGCGTCGGAAACAGAAAATCCGGTTTTTCGCTAAGCCCAAGCTGGAACACCACGCGCTGAGCCAATGCCCGGCTCTTCAGCTTCTCCCGAGCGGTCAGGAAGGCCCGGACGTCGCTGTTTTCGGAAACGACCTCAATGTCCTGAAACACTTTCGCCGAAGGCACCAGAACTTCGAGCTGCGTCGTCGCCAGGTATTTTGGTGTCTGCATCATCGTCACGATGACGCCGGCAACGAGCCCGGCCGCCGCCATCATGACGATCAGCCAGCGATACTGGACGATGTATAAAAGCAGCTTGAGCGGGTTGAACCCCTCATCCTGGCCCGCATAGTCGCGACCATAGGGACCGTAGTTTTGCGGCACGTCGTAATAGGAGTCCGCGGACAGGGCCTGGCCATGTCCGGGTCCGGCAAGTTGGGGCTGCCTGTTGCGATCGAGCATGCGCGAGGTGATCCTGGGGTTGTCCGTGTCTACGGAATGACCGCAATGCGGGCAGCGCTGGAGGCGAGGCCCAGCGCATCCTTCAAATTGTTCATCGCGATTTTCGACTTCGAAGCAAAAACGACGACCACGTCGCCGCCATAGATGCGCGGGTTGCGGTTCTTGCCGGCGCGGATTTCCTCGACATTGTAATTTGCGACCAGCTTGTTTTGGCCGACATTGCGATAGACGAAGACCTTGCCGGCATCACCGACCGGATTGAACCCTCCGGCAAGGGCGATCGCGTCGAGCAAGGAAGCGCTGCTGGACACCGGATAAATGCCGGCCTTGTTGACTTCACCATCGACCGTGATGCGCTGGCCAATCGACTCCTTGACGAAAATCGTCACGTCAGGCGACTGCAAGTACTTTTCACCGTAGGCAGTCTCGATTTCCTTCTCGAGCTGACGAACGGTCTTGCCGGCTGCAGTCATGGTCCCAATCAGCGGAAGCGAAATCTGTCCGCCCGCGTCGACCTGAACTGTTCTGTTCAAATTATCGACCTGAAACACACTGACCTCGAGCACATCGTTGGCAGACAGAGGCTGCTCGCTGCCGTTCTGGGTATTCTGCGGCGGCGGGAGATCCTTGACCACCTGCAGCGTACCACCGCCAGAGAGCGCCGATGAAGACGCCGTCGGCTGCAGCGCATCGACAGAACTGGTGGAGGACGTCGATGTCGACGAAGTGCTTGCGCAGGCAGATATTGCTAGCGATGCGAGCAAAGCGGGCACGGTGCCCGCATGACTTCTTGCGAGATCGAAAATGCCCATCAAAGAGCCCCGCTCTTAAACAACCGGCCCAATCCGCCAAACCGCCCCGCACTGCTGCCCCCCGATTTTCTCGGGCTTTGCTTTCCGATGGGCACGAGCGGCCGATTTTGCAATATCGCGTCCGGGCGTTTCACTGCCATGTTGTAAGCCTCATCTTCCCCACACCGGTTCGCGATGGCGACAACCGCCTGCGAAAGCCCTGGCCGCCGCCGGCTGGCGCCGTGGGTGTCGGAGGCGACAATATCCACCCTGCCCTCATCCAGCAGCTTCTCCGAGTAGTAGAGCGCCGTACGTCCAAAGGCCCCCGTCACAGAATCAGCCGTGAGCTGAATAAGGCAGCCTAGCGTATTCAACCTCTCGATGACGTCGTAATTCGCCTTGATCCAAGTCAACCGCTCTGGATGAGTGAGGATCGGCACGAAGCCGGCCCCTATGAGACGGGCGGCGAAGTCTTCGAGCCGCGGAGGCAAAATGTGATGTGGCGGTTCGAACAGGAAATAGCGGGATCCGTTCAGAGTCGGCACCGTACCAAGCCTCAATCGATCGGGGAGATCAGGCGCGAGATGAACATCAGCGCCAACATATACGGTAAGCGGTATGGCAGCGCGATGAAGCTCCAGTTCTAACGCCTGAACAGCCCCGGCAATCTTTGGCGTGGCGTTCTCATAAACCCCAGGCATTACATGCGGCGTACATGCCATATGCGTTGTACCGTCGGCCACTGCCAGCCGTGCCATCTCCAGCGACATGGCCAAGTCAGGAGAACCGTCATCGAGACCGGGCAGGATATGTGAATGCAGGTCGATCATTGGCGTTTCTGGTTGAGAGGAGGCAAAGCTTCGCCTCGACAAAATAGAAACGCGTCACCCGCATGAAGGCGAATGACGCATTTGACAAATTTACGCAAAACAGCGGGGGTCGTATCCCGCCTATCGGCTGACCGCGTCGTCGTCATCCTGCAGGCCGATAATAAGGGCGGCGGCACCACCGACGGCGGCGCCGCCCAAGAGAACCGGCAGCATGCCAGGTTCTGAGCTGGCGGGTACGATCGTCGCAGACGGTGTCTCAAGCGAAACGCACATGCCGCCTTCGATAGGGTCGACCTTGACGGTGGCATTGGCTGGAATATCGAGCGCGCAATTGGCTCCGATAGCCAGCGAAGCAGACGCCTGCGCCCCGGTCATGATGCGCGCGCCCGCATACACCGGCGCCTCGGCATCCACCCCTGCATAGCCGCCGGCCTGGGACATCTGCACATTACCCCGGACCTGCGTAAGACGACCTATCGCGTCTGCGGACGCCGGCACGGGCGCAAGACAGGAACAGGTTTGCTGAGCTACAGCCTCGGGCGCGGCGAACAGGGCGCCCCCTGCGACGAATGCAACAAAAGTAAAAGCAACCCCGAACCGATGGCAACTCATCATTTTACCCCGCCAAAACCTGTAACTCGCCCTGTTGGTACAAATTACAGCCCGCCCCGCCCCAAGCAATAGAACAATATGGTTAACAAACCCAATAAACCAGCCAGCCCGCCTATCCAGACCTTTCTCTACAGCGGCCGATGCCGCCATATCTTCGTCAGCGGCTGACGCCGTTGTCGTCATCCTGCGTCGCCGCGAGCACGCCAGACGTCAGAAGCGCCCCGGCGAAAATCGCCTCCGGCGGACCGAACCCGGCGCCGCCGCCGGAGGGCTGAATAGCAGCCGTCTGCTCAGAGCCGACAAGCTTGAGGCAAATGTTGTTGCCAAGGCGGGAAACGTCGAGGCTCGAATTGGCCGAAACCTCCAGATTGCAGCCGCCGACCAGAACGGAGGCCGCGCCGTTGGCGCCAACCACCACACGGCTGCCGAAATCGAGCGCGCTTCCAACCTTGGCAGCGCCATAGCCCGCCGTCTGCGACACCATCACATCACCGGTGGCGGAACGGATGGATCCGATCGGGTTTGCCGAACCTTGATAGGGTGTCGCGCAGCTGCACGAAGCATCCTGGGCAAACGATGAAGCTGAACCAAACCCGATTGACACGACAAATACGGCAAGCGCAGTTTTAACCACAAGGCTCATCAGTCTTCGATCCCTTCTTGCTGCACCACTTCAGACGCACCCAGTCAAAGGCATTGCATCAGCGCGTACCAGTTTTTGGCCACAATTCCAACCTGTTTCGCGCGCGCGAGGCGATTTAAGCTGACGCGTGTCTGTCCAAGCACAGTACTTTAGCCAGATCGCATTAATAGTTTTCGACTACCTGTCACAGGTTTCTTACCATCGGGCAAAAATTTGAGCTCTCCTTTCCGCGGTGACTGGCTCGATAAGCTTTGACCAAGCTGAGCGCGCCAAACCTTTCGCCAGCCACCTAATATATTGAATTATCGATACATTTTTCGGTAGATACTCCTTGATGGCAGCCGCGCGATTTCGACCATTGGTCGTGCTGACAGCATGTAATTCGAGATCGGCTCGATACCAATCGCGGCCAACGGGGTAGGTGGCCGGCTCGGCTACCCATTTCTCATCTATCGGCCATAGAGATCTGGCTCCATGCCCCCACCTCGATCAAGAACCGGCATACCCAATAAAGGACCCATAAATACCCAAATGCGGGCGCCGGCCAGCTTGAGAACAAGACCCACTCACTTCGCCGCAAGAGCCTCCGGTCTGTACTGGCGACCTGCTCAGCAAGGTTTGTACGTTGCGCCGGCCTGAACCGGCTGGCCGCAGAGAATTCCGCCCTGCGTAAGTATGGTGGCCAAATCTTCCCCCTCAGCCGTCAGGCACTGCACAACAAGGGTATCGCCAACCCTGGAAGCGATCTTGCCGTCGCAAGGTGTTCCGGAACCGACAGGTTTGCAGGCCAGGACGAGCCCCTGGTAGTCTCGGCGCGCCGCTTCCGTCACCAGGAGGCGCATGGCCTGAGGCCTGGAAAACGCCGCCCCGCACAGCAGGATCTTGCGACCGCCGACACGCAGATCATCGACCGATGGAATGGAGAGCTTGCCTTCAAACGGCTTGAGCTCGGCTACCGGCTTCGCGGGGGACGGGCCGCCCCTCTGCATCACGATGATGCCCAGAAAGCCAACACCAAACAAAACAGCCACGACGGCAAGCAACGCTATGTTCCTGACTGACAAAACCATCCTCCATCCGACCGGTGGGCCCGGTCCGCTCATTTCGTCGCAAGGGCGCTCAGTCTTTCTATCTGCTGCATGTACTTCTCGATGACGATCGTTTCCGAAAACTGCCGCTCGACCTTGTTTCTGCTCTGGGCCCCCATCCTGTCCCTGGACGAGTCGTCCAGCCGCGCAAACTCGACCATCTTGCTCGCAAGGTCATCAGAGTCCCTCACCTTGCATAGGAAGCCATTGACCGCGTGGTCCACCACTTCCCTGCATCCTGGCACGTCGGTTGCGATCAGCGGCTTGCCCATCGCAGCCGCCTCGAGCAGCGAGCGCGGCGTTCCCTCCCTGTAGGAGGGCAACACGACACAATCGGCGCCACGCATGAAAGGCCGCACATCGTCGGTGGAGCCGAGATATTCGACCAATCCCTCGCCAACCCATTTTTCCACGTGTTCGCGGCTGACCGCAGTCCGGTTTTCGACATCAAGAAAGCCGAGTAGCTGGAAACGCACTCCGGGCACCTCACGGCAAACCCGACGGGCCGCCGTGATGAACTCGCCGACACCCTTGTCCCAGAGAAGCCGGGCCACGAGAAGAAAGATGATGGCGCCAGACCCGGTGCGCGCTTCGGGCGAAGGGGCAAAACGCGCGAGGTCGATGCCGGAGCCAGGCAAAAGCGCGGTTCGATCCTTGCGAACCAGGCGTTCGTCGACGAACAGCATCCGGTCATCGTCATTCTGGAAGAAAACCATTTTGGAACGGGCCAATGCCACCCGGTACAAAGCCTTGGCAATCCTGAGCAGCAGACCACCGCGAACGAACGCTGTCCCCAATCCCGAAATGTTGTTGATGACGGGAATGCCGTTCAGATTGGCCGCGATGGAGCCGAACACATTGGGCTTGATCGTGAAGCCGACAAACACCAGCGGTCTCTCGCGCCGCAAGAGACGCCAGTAGCGCCACAGAAGGACCAAATCCCGCGACGGTGACGTGCCGGAATTGTCCATGTCGAGTTCGACATAGCGGCAGCCCATGGCCGCAATCAGCGGAGAATACTCGTCTCTCGGCGCGACGACGACCACGTCATAGCCGCGGCTCCGCAGCGCCTCGATCAGTCCCTTGCGAAAATTGACGACATTCCAGGATGTGTTTATCGAGACGACTATCTTGTTGCGAGCAACGGCCGTCATCGCTGCCCACCCGGATATGACGACGGCGCTCTCAACAGCATATCCGCAAACCGATCCGGCGATCTTTCCGACAAGGTCTTTCCGTACAAGGCCGACCGATCACCGCCTTGAATGATCTTCAGCAGTGCTTCCGCAATTTCCGACGCGCCAAAGCCGGCTGAAATCTCCAGGCCCGACAGCATGTCCAGATCTCCCGCACAGGGGGTGGTGACGATGCCGGGAATCCGGCAAGCCATCATTTCCAGAAGGACGTTGGGAAATCCCTCCGTCGCCGACGTGAGCATGCCGGCACGCGCTGCGCGAAACAGCGGAAACGGGTTGTCTCTCTGGCCGAGCAGATTTAGTCGCGAGGCCAGATCAAGCTTGCCGGCGCGGGCTCTCAACTCCGCTTCCATGGGGCCAGAGCCAACCATGGTCAGCTCATAATCCTCGCCGGTCCTTCGTCTGACTTCGGCCAGCACATCAACCGCGATCGTCGGACGCTTCACATCAATCAGCCGGCCGCACCAGACTATCTGCGGACGGCGGGAAAGTATCTCGGCGTCGTGCCCGGACAATGCTTCCATGGACATTTTGACGATGAGATCTTCGTCGACCGGGTTGGGCAAAGTACACAGCTTGGCGATTGCTCGCCGGGGCAATACGTCACGCAGGCGTTCATTCATATAGCTCGTTTGCGCGACTATCATGTCCTGGCTGCCATAGGCAGCATAGAGCGCCTTGTAAGCGAGCGCGCGAGGACCCTTGAAGCGATCCAGAAGTACCGTGGACTCGCGGGCGACCAGCCTATGGCTGCGGAGAAGTCCAACGCTTCGGGCGGCAGCCAGAAACGAGTTTACCCGTGCGTGGCTCGAGAACACCAAATCGTACCGACGCCGGATCAGCCGCGGGGCGAGCAAAAACTCGCTCATGGCCTTGCCGCCGCCAAAGCCGTAGCTGCACCGAATTCCGTCCTGGTGTGATCCAGCGGCCTCGCCCGCCGCCTGGCTACCCAAGAAGCCGATTTCGACGTCCCAGTCGGGTCGCCTCGCGAGTGCGCGCGCAACAAGTTTCAGGACGGTTTCGGCACCGCCTCTTCTGTCGAGCGGAATGGCGATCAGCGCGAGCTTCCTTTTCATGGCCGCGGGAACTCACTGTTTTCGCCGAAAGACATAGGCGTAGGTTTCAGCGGCATCCTTGCGGAGGAACAGGGCGGAAACGCCTAACCAGATGCGCCAGGCAAGAAAGGCCGGCACGAAAAAATAGAAGTAGGAGCTTTTCCAGAACAGACGGCGCTCGATAAGTTCCAGGTCGTTCCGTTTTGCGATTGTTTCGACGTCACTGGGCAAGCACTTGTCGTAGAAGGCCGGAAACCCGTCATGACCCATGCCCTTTTCAGGATAGATCGCAAAAAGCAGCCGTCGCTTCATCCCCTCCGGCAGGACCCGATTCAATCTGGCAAAAACGGCGTTGCGCGAGGGCGAGAAAATGGCAACCATGCCTCCCGGTTTCACGCAACTGGCAATGCCGCGCAGGGCGCCCTCGCCATCACGGACGTGCTCGAGCGTTGCCTGGCAAATGACGACGTCGGCATCGCCCCTCCCCCTAAACGAGGTAAGGTCCGCTTCAATCTCCTCGTCGTATATTCCGCGTGGCGCTTTCGACAACTCTTCCGCGTCGAGGTCGAGCCCAACGACAAAAAGCCCCAGGCGCCGCTTCTCCGAAAGACTGACGAACGGCCTGGCACCCCCGCCAAGATCGTAAACCCGTGCGTTTGAGGTAAGTAAGGGAGGTGCTATCTCCGTCGCAAAGGTCCGGTTGCCGTCGATGCGAAGGCGCCGCGGCAGAGCACTGTCCAGGAACTCGGAAATGGCCACATTCGTGCGAACAAACTTTCGCCATATCGACACTGCTTCACCACCGGTTTCGTTTGGCGATCTGCGCCCACTCGGATTTGACATCCGCGCTATATCCTGTGGAAGACGTAGAGCCGCGTATGATGCGAAAATGGGCCGAGCAACCGGTCCACAGCAGCACGCAAGCCTCTCAGGATTCCATTCTTGCTGTCGTACCAGGCCTGCATCGGCTTGGAGAAAAATGTCTCGTCCTTCAGCCCCTTGAAGCCTCCCCTCGGCTGTGATTCCAGAAGCTTGAAGCCGTGCTGTTCGAAACTGGAAACAATCGAAGACGGCTCAAGAACGAACTGGTAAAATCCGGCCTGTTCACCTGGAAACCTGGGATAGAGACCCATTCTGATCTTCAGCCGTCGGAGAGGAGAAATGCTCGGCACTGTCACGAAGGCAACTCCTCCTGACCGGATGATGCGCTTCATCTCCAATGCGATCTCATCGTAACCGTCGAAGAAGTGCTCGATCACCCCCAGAGACCACACCCCATCGAAGAATTCGTCCGCGAAGCCCGTTGCTCGAACATCCCCCACGGTCACTTGCAAATGGGGCGCGGCACGATTCACCATCCCCACGGTCTTCTGCGCGAAGTCGATCCCGTAGGCGGAAAAGCCTGCCTGGTCGAGGCCATGGACCGTATTGGCCAAGCCACATCCAGCGTCCAGGATCTTGGCCGATCCGGTCAGGTATCGCTTGGTGGTTTCAACGACAAAGCGATCCGGCCTCAAGACAATCCCTTCGGCCCAGTGAGAATCCCAATAGTCGTCATCAGCCACCGTGCCGACATGGACGATGCGCCTGTTTTTCTCGTCGTAGAATGCTTTCTTCTCATTCATTTCTGGCATCCGGACCGACCATCAAAACGGTGCGCTGTTTCGCACCAGGCCCTTGATCTGCAATCACATTCCTCAATGCGAAAAAGGAACAGCCAGCGGCAACGACATATCCGAACAAAAATGCCATTTCACTGCCAAGAGGCACCCGCCACCAAAGGCCCAATGCCGCCAGACAACAGCAAGCCAACGCCCCTATCGCGTAGGAATAGGTCAACGTCATCGCTTTGCTCGACCGAAGCGCAAACGGATCGATGATCACTTTTTTCGTCCTGTTGACCAGAACAGCACAAGAAACGATCCCGAACACCACAGGATCAAAAGACTTCCCCAGCCATCCGGATGCATGGCCCGAGAAAAACAGGCCAACTATTCCGGCCGCGGCCACGGTCGCAAAAATGAGTGCGATGGCCGCTCCCTCGAACAGTCCGCGCCGAAACTGCCTGACGTTTCCATTTGCGGCACTGAGAAACGCCCTTGGCACAAATACGAAGCTGGCCGCATTCATGAAGAAGCCGACGGACCGTTGTGAAAGATCGACGCAAAACGAGAAGACACCGAGATGGGTCTCGGAGCCAAGCAACAAAACAATGTATCGAATGCCGACAAACACGCCGCTCTCGGCCAGATTGCTCAACACAAATCCCCAGCCTGTGACCAGAGACCCGGCAAGATAGGAAAAGCCAGGCCGTCTCAGATTCATAGGTCCCAGGAAGGCAAATGAAATCAGCGCTCCGACGAAATAGCTGAGCGAAAAGGCTGCAAGAGCCGAGCCTACTTTCGCATCGCCGACAAGCAGGATTATGGCTCCTGCCTGGTATGCGACGGCCTGGCAAATCGCCGACCAACCGTACGCCCACAAACGCAGTTGTGACCTCAAAATCTCTTGAAGTGCGGTGTGCAAGCCGAAAGAAACGATGATGGTCGCGGCAACGGCATTGCCAAATCCCAGCCACGTCAGTGCCAGTCCAGCCAGGACGACAAACAACGCCACAACTGCGAGCACGGTCAAAATGGACGATACGTACTCTCTACCCATTCCCGCGGCATGCATTTTTGCGGAAATCGGCATTATCGAATAGGTCGCGACTCCAAAAACAAGTGTCGAAATAAATGAAACTGTCGCAATCGTCGTGCTGAAAATACCGTACTGTCCAGTCTCCAGATGGCTGCCGATGTACAGCAACGTCGCTATGTTCAGAAGACCAGGAACAATTCGTATTACGATGGCTTCCACCAACTTCCACAAGCTGGCTTCTTTCATGAAGTCACCCGCACGAATGACCTCTTGAGCAAGAACGGGAAACTCAAGACACCAAAGCTCAAACAGGCAAGAACCGCCTTGCCCAGGAACCGAACCGACCGATATCGTCCTAGCCAGAACGCCTTGATGTAGTTCAAGTTCAGCAACAACATCGGGTATGCATTTTGTCGCTGAAGAAGCCGAATCCTTGCCGTCATCCCCTCCGGCAAATATCGTTTTCGTCCAATCTCGACATTGACACAGATAACGTCGTATTCGATCGCCAATCTGGACCAGAGAAGAGATGTTGGAACGCGGCGGAACCGCCCCGCTGGGGGCACGGCAACCCGTTTAAGCAAAGGAGTTTTGATGACCTCCTTCTTGTCGCCGACCACCCGTTCGTCGGCCCGCATCTTTATCAGGTTTGTCCGTTCCGACGGAAACGGCTCTGCTGCGGTCTCTGGGTGGCCAAGAGCCATCGAGAACACAAAACCCGCAATCTTCTGATCGACACCTCTCTGCGAGAGGTGCTCACAGACCTCCGGCAAGCGATCGGTGAAGAGATCGTCGTCATCATCGAAGACCATGCAATAGTCGCCAGTGGCGGAAGCAATCGCCGAAAACATCGCACGGCCTCTGCCGTCATTCGGGCCGGTGGTGACCACCAAACTGGCATCGCGAGACGCGATTTCCGCAAGCGCTTCGTTCGTTCCGTCGGTCGAACCGTCGACATGGACGCATATCTGCAACGGACAGTCCGTACGCAACAGTTGCTGAACCAGCGCCGCAACGCGATCCCGCCGATTGAACGTGGGGATGCAGACGCTCAGTAGCGCCTGGGACTGCAATGGATTGCAGACTGCCTGTTTGCGAGCCGTATCGATTCCATCTGCTCCTGGTTAAGTGATCATGGAACAGCGCGGATCAGCCGGGAAACGCCGAACCCTATCCCCGCGCAAAATACGCCTTGTACCACTCGACGAACCGCCCGACGCCCTCGGTCACCGTCGTCGCCGGGCGGTAGCCGACCGCCTGCTCCAGCGCCGAGGTGTCGGCGAAGGTATCGGGCACGTCGCCGGGCTGCAGCGGCAAGAGTTCGACGATGGCTTTGCGGCCCAGCGCGTTTTCCAGCGCCTCGACATAGGCGGTCAGCTTCACCGGGTTGTTGTTGCCGATGTTGAAGATGCGCCAGGGGGCGCTGCTTGTGGCCGGATCCGGACGGCTGGAGTCCCAGGCGGCATTGCCCGTGGCCGGGCTGTCGCTGGCGCGGATCACGCCTTCGGCGATGTCATCGACATAGGTGAAGTCGCGCGTGTGGTTGCCGTTGTTGAACAGCTTGATCGGCTCACCGGCAAGGATGTTTTTGGTGAACAGGAACAGCGCCATGTCCGGGCGCCCCCAGGGACCATACACCGTGAAGAAGCGAAGACCGGTCGTCGGCAATCGGAACAGATGGCTGTAGCTGTGCGCCATCAGCTCGTTGGCGCGCTTGGTCGCGGCGTAGAACTGCAGCGGATGGTCGGCCGGACGATGCTCGGAAAACGGCATGTCGGTGTTGGCGCCGTAGACACTCGACGTGCTGGCATAGGTCAGGTGCGCGACGGCGCTGTTGCGGCAGGCCTCCAGCACGTTGGTGTAGGCGATGATGTTGCTTTCGACATAGGCATGCGGGTTTTCCAGGCTGTAGCGAACCCCGGCCTGGGCGGCGAGATGGATCACCCGGTCGAATGCATGGTCGGCAAAGCAGGCGTCGACCACGCTCTTGTCGGCGAGATTGCCGCGGATGAAATGATAGCCGGCATTGGTCTTACGGCTCGCCTCGTTCAGAAGCCGCAGCCTCGCCTCCTTGATCTGCGGATCGTAATAGTCGTTGACGTTGTCGATGCCGACGACCTCGTCACCGCGCTCCAGCAGCCGCTTCGCTACGTGATATCCTATGAAGCCGGCCGCGCCGGTGACCAGAACCTTCATCAGAAACGCCCATCCGTGACATGCCTGGGGAACAGACCCTTGATGTCGTAGATGACGCCCGGGGTCTTGCAAAGCGCCATCAGGCCGTCGACGCCCAACGCGCGGAACTGCCTGTGGCCGACGGCCACGATAACGCCGTCATAACGCATGTCGGGAATGTCCTTCATGCTGGCCACGCCGAAGGCACGCGCGCATTCCTGCGCGTCGACCCAGGGGTCCCATATGTCGATGCCGGCGTTGTATTCCTTCAGTTGGGCAACGATATCGGCGACCTTGGAATTCCTCAGGTCCGGGCAATTTTCCTTGAAGGCCGCGCCCATCACCAGAATCCGGCTGCCAACGACAGGTATTCCCTTGCGCATCATCAGGCGGGCCGTCTGATCCGCCGCGTGCCGACCCATGCCGTCATTGATACGGCGGCCAGCAAGAATCACCTCCGGATGATAGCCGAGTTCCTGGGCCTTGTGGGTGAGATAGTAGGGATCGACGCCGATGCAGTGGCCGCCGACGAGACCAGGCGTGAAGCGCAGGAAATTCCATTTGGTGCCGGCGGCTTCCAGCACTTCGGACGTGTCGATGCCGAGCTTGCCGAAGATAAGCGACAGCTCGTTCATCAGCGCGATGTTGAGGTCGCGCTGAGTGTTCTCGATGACCTTGGCCGCTTCGGCGACCGCAATGCTCGAGGTACGGTGTGTGCCTGCCGGCACGATCGAGGCATAGAGCGCATCGATACCTTCGGCCGCTTCCGGCGTCGAGCCGCTGGTGACCTTGACGATCGTTTGCAACCGATGCTCGCGGTCGCCCGGATTGATGCGCTCGGGACTGTAGCCGAGGAAGAACCCCTCATTGTAGCGCAGGCCCGAATGTTTCTCGATCAGCGGCGCGCACACCTCTTCCGTGCAGCCGGGATAGACCGTCGATTCGAAGATCACCACCGCGCCTGGCGATATGACCTCACCGACCAAAGTCGATGCCATGATCAGCGGTTTCAGATCCGGACGGTTGGCCCTGTCGATCGGCGTCGGAACCGTGACGATGAAAATCCCGCAATCGCGCAGAGCGGCCTTGTCGGTGGTGAATGTCAGCCGCGACGCAGCACTGATCTCATCGCTGCTGGCTTCCAGCGTATGGTCGTCGCCACGCCTCAGCGCGTCCACCCTCGACTGGTCGATGTCGAAACCGACGACATCCCTGCCGGCGCCGAAGGCGACCGCCAGCGGCAGGCCGACATAGCCAAGCCCGATGATCGCTATTTTCCTGGAGGCGAGATCCATCTGCTTCCTGCGCTTGCTATTCCAGAGCCATGCTTCGCATTGGTTATCTCGCACCAAAGCCGGTAAGCATCGTTTTCAGCGTCTTGAGAGTTATCAAAACGTCCAGCCAAGGCGAAAAGTTCTTTATGTAATAGAAATCATAGTGCAATTTTCCCATAACGTCATCGACGGCAGCCACATGCCCCTGATTTACTTGTGCCCACCCACTTATGCCCGGCCTGACGATATGCCTGTAGCGGTAGAATGGCAGCTCAGCCTCGTACCACTGCGACAGCACGACAGCTTCCGGCCGCGGTCCGATCCAACTCATTTCGCCACGCAGGATGTTGATGACCTGCGGCAGTTCGTCGATCCTGGATTTTCGCAGGAAACGCCCGACTCTGGTGATGCGGTCATCGTCGTGCCTGGTGATCGCCCTTTCCTTGTCGCTGCCGGCGCCAGAGTGCTGGCGCATCGAGCGAAACTTGTAGACCGTGCAGATCTTGCCCCGGTAGCCCATGCGTTGCTGGCGAAACAGCGCAGGACCATCGGAATCCAGCCGGATCAGCAGCGCTATCAACGCCAGAACGGGGGAAAGAACGATGATCAAGACAAGTGCCGAGACCCAGTCGACCGCCTGCTTGATCTTGAGATAGGCCTGGTTCGGATTGAGCGAACCAAGCGTGTTTTCCGACAGGTGCTCGATCTCGACCCGACCGGTCAGCGACTCTCTGACCTGCTTGACGTGGTATACGGGCGTTCCCGAAAGGGCCCGATCCGCGATGTATCGTTCCCATTCCGCGCCAAGATCGGCACGCAGATCAACGACCACGCCGCTGGCTCTTTCGATTATCGTACTGGTCGACTTGATCCAAAACCAATGCACACCCGGTAACGTCTTGAGGCGCTCGACATCTCCGCCGGGAATCACCACGAGCCGGTACGGATCGAGACGCCGCGTCAACAGGCTCAGGCCGAAGTACCAGAGCGTGGACTGCGTGAAACTGGCGGCAGCCTGAAACCGGCTGTACTCGAACCGAAAAAAGAAGATGGTCAGGAAAACAGCCCCGTAGGACAGGGCAAATGTCGGCAAGATGTAACTTGCCGCGGCCACGCCCGGGAAATTTCCGATGCGGCGATAAGACAAGAAGCCCACAAGGTGCGCGATGACCGCAGCGGCTACTGTTACCTGAAGATTGGCCGAATAGATGAATTCAGGATTGAAGACAATCCGGATGATCGCCGGCGCAAAAATCGCGAATGTCAGTCCGCCAAGCAGTTGAAACCGAATCCTGAACAGGAAGTGCCGGCTTCCGACAATAGTCGACGCTGCGACATTCAACGTCTTCCCCCCTTCCCCGAAGCTGCCGTATCGGCGACAGACCAGCGCGATAGTGCATCTGACCTGATCGTTCACAACAACGAATCGGACGTCTCGCCCCCCGGCGATTCGATACAGTCGAAGACCAAGAGCTACGACAGCGCGGCCGCGCCAGCAAGCATCTATTTCTCAGATCAACAGTTCGGGAAATTGAAAAGCCTGGGCTAATAAAGCGACTTAATGATCATTACTGAAGATGTCGCAGCGTCTAGGGCGATATAACCGACAATCTATCGAGGTTGGCGGACATCAGACCGGAAATCCGCCAGTGACGCCGCTCCGGCCAGTGGCTTGATTGCCCCTGGCCGTTTCTTCGATCGCGCGCTTCAGCCGCGCTTCAGCAGCGTCCAGACGGCCGGCACCAGGCTTGCCGCGAGCGCCACCTTGATCAGGTCGCCGACGATGAACGGCACGACGCCGAACTGCCACGACTTTTCCGGACCGATGAGCAGCGCCAGCCAGGCAAAGCCCATTGCCATCATGACGACTTCGCCAACCAGCATGGCGTTGAAAAGCTTGATTGGATGGCGGTCCCAGCCGCGATCCGCCGCCCAGCCGACAATTGCCGCCATGACCACGAAGCCGGCGAGATAGCCGCCGGTCGAGCCGAGCATGTAGGCAATGCCGAGACCCTTTTCAGGCGTGCTCTGGAAGACGGGGAAGCCCATGGCGCCCTCGGCCATGTAGAGCAGCAGGGTGGCGACGCCGAGACGCATGCCGAAGGCGGCGGCGATCAGCAGCACGGCCAGCGTCTGCATCGAAATGTCGACCGGCCCGAGCATTACCTTGGTCTTGGCCGACAGTGTCAGCACAAGCGTTCCGGCGATGGCCAGGAAAAGCTGCGTTGCCAGCCGCGCCGCGCCGTTTTGCGGCAGAGCCAGAGAAACAAGCGGACGCATCGTAGTTGCAATTGCCATGGTATTTCCCCAATCCGATTGCCGCACTCCGATGTTCGCGGCCTCACATCCTCCTATATTGGCTTGCGTGTTGTGCGGCAATCGGTTTTGCCGTTTCCCGAAACAAGGCACCGATGCATGGCACTGAAATTCGATACCGGCTTCGACCCCTTCTATGGCCAGGGGGTGAATGTCGCGCCCGATGTCCAGCGCATCACGGCCCGCAATCCAAGCCCCTTCACCTTTCACGGCACCAACAGCTACGTTGTTGGCCGCGATACGCTGGCGGTGATCGATCCGGGGCCGGAGGACGAGGCGCATCTGCGGACCCTGATCGAGGTGATCGCAGGCCGGCCGGTCAGCCATATCTTCGTCAGCCACACGCATCGCGACCACTCCCCGCTGGCGGCCCGGCTGAAAGAGCGCACCGGCGCCCTCGTGCTGGCAGAGGGGCCGCACCGGCCGGCAAGAGCCCTGCATATCGGCGAGACCAATGCGCTCGATGCCAGTGCCGACACGGCTTTCATCCCTGATGTCGCCCTGCCCGACGGCGAGGTGGTCGACGGCGACGGCTGGTCGATCAGGACGGTTCTGACCCCGGGCCACACCGCCAATCATGCGGCGTTCGCGCTGCAGGGAACCGGCATCCTGTTTTCGGCCGATCATGTCATGGCCTGGGCAACCTCCATCGTCGCCCCGCCGGATGGAGCGATGGCCGACTACATGGCCTCGCTGGACCGCTTGATCGAACGCGGGGACCGCTTGCTGTTGCCAGGACATGGCGGGCCGGTGACAGCACCGCGCGCTTTCATGCGCGGGTTGAAGACGCATCGCAAGATGCGCGAGCGCGCCATTCTGGAGCGGGTCAGAGAAGGCGACCGGACGATCGTGGACATGGTCAAGGCGATCTACAGGGACACCGACCCGCGGCTGCATGGCGCCGCCGGATTGTCGGTGCTTGCCCATCTCGAGGATCTGACGGCGCGCGGTCTGGTCACGACAGACGGCGCACCGGCCATCGACGGCATTTTCACGCCGGCCGGATAGGCCAACCTGGACCGCTGCTAAGTGCCGAAGCCTTATTCGGCTGGCGCGGCGCCGACCTGACCGGCGACTTCCTGGTCGAGCTCCGCCAGGAATTCGGTGATGCGCGCGGCATTGTCGCCAAGGTCGTAGCGGCCGTAGCGGGATGCCGACCGCATATCGACGATGACCGTGTCGCCATCGTCCGTCACGCGGATCGCCACATCGGCGGGAAGGCCGATCACGAAGCCCTTGGCGACGGCGGTGATGGTCACCTCGCTTTGCCCGGCGAGATCGGGATAGGGCTCCGACAGCTCCCAGTCGCGCCGGTCGAGTACGGTTTCGACGGCATTGACGACAGTCTCGAACGGCAGGTCGTAGCTGCGTGCGCTGACCAGCGGATAGCTATCGGCCTGCAGCCGCTGTTCCCCAGGCGTCGACGGCGCAAGCACGTTCATATCCTTCGTCCGGTCGCTCACGTCGAGCGCCGGCGGTTCGTCGAAATCCGTCGAGATATCCCTGAGCGGCGGATAGATCGTCGCCCAGTAGGCGGCGACGCCGTAGGGTGCGAGCACCAGCAATGCCAGCAGCGCGCCGCCCGTCAGGTCGCGGCCGCCGCGGTCGCCGAAATTCCACAGCCGCGAAAAGGCAAACCCGGCAAACAACAGCGCCATCGCCGCCAGCAGCGCGACAATGCCGAGCACCCACAGAAAGACAGGTGTTTCGACGAGATCGAAGCGATGGCCGACGAAGACCGTCAGCAGCAGCACCAACGAAAAAGCGGCCGTGCGCCGCGACCAGCCGGCCGCCTTCGACGTTTGCCGTTCAGGAATGCTAGCCATCGTTTTCCGTGCTGCCCCAACCCGAACGGAGACTTAGTGCCTTTTTGCGATGGCATGAAGCCGAAACATGCACCATCGCGTCAATCGGTCGGCAGGCGATAGTCCTTGAATTGCTGGCGCAAGGTGATCTTCTGGATCTTGCCGGTTGCGGTGTGCGGAATTTCGCCGACGAAAGCGACATCGTCCGGCATCCACCATTTGGCTACCTTGCCGTCCATGAAGCCGAGAATGTCAGCCTTGGTCGGTTCCTTGCCCGGTTTGCGGACGACGACCAGCAGCGGCCGTTCGCCCCATTTCGAATGCTGAACGCCGATGGCTGCCGCCTCGGCGACATCGGGATGGCCGACAGCCAGGTTCTCGAGGTCGATGGTCGAAATCCATTCGCCGCCGGATTTGATGACGTCCTTGGCGCGATCGGTGATCTGCATGTAGCCGCCAGCGTCGATGTGGGCGACGTCGCCAGTGTCGAACCAGCCATCCTCATCGAACTGCTCCACGCCGGCGTCGCCATAATAGGCACGGGCAACGGCCGGCCCACGCACTTTCAGGCGGCCAAAAGTCTTGCCGTCCCAAGGCTGCTCGTTGTTGTCGTCGTCGGTCACCTTCATTTCGACGCCGAAGGGCGGATAGCCCTGTTTCTGCTGGACGTCGAGCCGGGCTTCGCCCTCAAGACCAGCATGGTCCGGCTTCAGGGTACACAGCGTGCCGAGCGGCGACATTTCGGTCATGCCCCAGGCGTGGATAACCTGGACATCGTAGTTCTGCTGAAACTTGGTCATGATCGCGCGCGGGCACGACGAGCCGCCGATGACGACCTTGTTGAGATAGGGAAGCTCCTTGCCGGTCTCCTCCAGATGCTGCAGCAGCATCATCCAGACGGTCGGCACGGCGGCGCTGAAGGTCACCTTCTCGGTGTCGAGCAGTTCATAGATCGAGGCGCCATCCATCTTGCAGCCGGGCATGACCAGCTTGGCACCGATCATCGGCCCGCTCTGGCCAAGGCCCCAGGCATTGGCGTGAAACATCGGCACGACAGGCAGGATCGTATCGCGCGACGACAGTCCCATGGCGTCGGGCATGGCAGCGATCATGGCGTGCAGCACGTTCGAACGATGGCTGTAGACGACGCCCTTGGGATCGCCCGTGGTCCCGGACGTGTAACACATGCCGGCGGCGGTGCTTTCGTCGAAGGTCTTCCAGGCGAAGTCGCCATCCGCTTCGTCAAGCCAATCTTCATAGGCGACCGTGTTGGGCAATGTCGTCGGCGGCATATGCGCCCTGTCGGTCAGCACGATCACCTGTTTCAGCGATTTGACGGCGCCGGCGATCTTCTCGAGCAGCGGCATGAAAGTCAGGTCGACGAAGACAGCCTTGTCCTCGGCATGGTTCATGATCCAGACGATCTGCTCGGGAAACAGCCGCGGATTGAGCGTGTGGTAGATGGCGCCGATGCCCATGATGCCGTACCAGGCCTCGATGTGGCGCGCGGTGTTCCAGGCCAGCGTGGCGATACGGTCGCCCATCCCATAACCGTCACGCTCCAGCCGCTGGGCGACCTTCAGGGCGCGGCGATGGATGTCGGCGTAGGTGGTGCGCACGATCGGCCCTTCGATCGAGCGCGACACGATCTCGCGCACGCCATGCTGCCGCTCGGCATTGTCGATGAGCTTATGGCAAAGCAGCGGCC
>NZ_RZRK01000099.1:0-11416 GCF_003997835.1 Mesorhizobium sp. M7A.F.Ca.CA.004.12.1.1 | reverse complement strand
GGCGCGACGTTCGTCAGCACCTTGACGGCATCCGGGTCGCGTCCACAGGCTGCGACACGGCGCCTGATATCGTCATAGCGTCCTGTCGCGCCCTCCACCGGTCCGTCATCCAGCAGGATGACATCGGCGATGCGGGCGGCAATATCCAGGTCGGCTTCGCTCAAGCCCGACAAGACGAGCACTGGCGTATCCTGCGGCGAGCGTGCGACGTTCAGCGGTCCGCGCACGGAAAAGAACTCGCCCTTATGGTCGAGCAAATGCATCTTTTCGGGGTCATGGAAGCGGCCGCCGCTCTGGTCGAACAGCAGCGCGTCCGCATCCCAGCCCCGCCACAGACCTTGCACGATGCCGATACATTCCTCACTGCGACGGCGGAAATCGTCGGGCGAAAATCCCCCGGGCCGGCTGAAATTGGCTGCTTCCCGTGGCGCTTGCGTCATGGTTGCGTTCCAGCCACTGCGGCCATGGCTGATAATGTCGAGCGAGGCGAAACGGCGCGCCAGATTGTATGGCTGGTGGGCGACGGTCGATGCCGCGGCGACGAGCCCGATCCTGCTTGTGACAGTCGCCAATGCGGCCAGCAAAGTGGTCGCTTCGAAGGGCATCGGGCTGTTCGCGGCACCGCCGCCGGCCGCCGGTGCGGAATCGGCAAGCAGCACCATGTCCAGGCCCGCTGCTTCGGCCTTTTGCACGAAACCAGTCAGGCGGCTGAATCCCGGTTCCGGCGATGGATCGGCGATCCCCGGAAACAGCGAAACGGCAAGATGCATTGTGGCGCCGCTGTCCATCGATGGTGCCTGCGAGACGAAATACCACCCGAACTATGTTCGCCACTTCAGGGGATGGCAACCGCTGGCGCTGGGCCAACCGCCGGTCACGTGGAGGCCAGCATTATTTCCCAGCTAGCAGATCGTTGATCAGTCGCTGGCAGCGCTCGGCCATGAAGTCGAGCAGCAGCCGCACTTTTGGATCCTGCAGCTTCTTGTGCGGATACACGGCGGCGAACTGCACCGGTGTCGGTGGCGTGCTGCTCAGGATCACCTTCAGCCGCCGGTCGCGGATGAATGGCTCGACCTCGAAGCGCGGCTTGTTGATGATGCCGCGGCCTGAAAGCGCCCAGCCGGTCAGCACGTCGCCATCGTCGGTGTCATATGGCCCGTGCACCTCGAATTTCTGCGGGCCTGTGGGGGTCTGCAGCGTCCACACATATTCGCGCGCGCCGGAATAACGCAGCATCAGGCAGTCGTGCTTCTTGCCGATCAGTTCCTGCGGCTCGATCGGTTCGCCGCGCGCCTCGAGATATTTCGGCGCCGCCACCAGCACGCGCTCGCATTCCATGATGCCGCGCATCCTGAGGCTGGAATCCTCGATGATGCCGAGCCGGAAGGCGACGTCGATGCCTTCCTTCATGATGTCGACATTGTGATCCGAAAGCCTCAGCCTCACCTCGATGTCTGGGTATTTGTCGTGAAAATCGGGAATGCCCGAGGCCACCAACCGACGGCCGAGGCCCAAGGGGGCGGTGACGCGGATGGTGCCGCGCGGCTGACCGGAAAGCGCCGAGACCGCGGCTTCCGCTTCGGTGATCGCCTCCAGCACCTGCTTTGCGCCCCCGTAAAAAACCGTGCCATGCTCGGTCGGCATCAATTGCCGCGTCGTGCGGTTGAACAGACGCACGCCTAGGTGCTTCTCCAACTCCTTGATGCGGTTGGAGGCGACCGCCGGCGAAATCCGCATGTCGCGCCCGGCCGCCGACAGATTGCCGAGTTCGACCACGCGAACGAAGACGGCAATGTTGTCGAGATAGGCCATGCGGTTTAGTGGCTTTCCTGAGGCCGCCTTCGGGCGGCTCCCATCCTGCTGCGTGTGACTACCCTAGTATTTTCCATTTTTTTTTGAAAGTCATCGTGCACCTCGCCTCTTTCCGTTTGCGCTCCAACCCGTAAAGTCGCCCGATCGGCAGGGACGATTTCAATGATGGATTTCGCGATTTTCTGGGACTGGCTGAGTTTTGCCGTGCGCTGGCTCCACGTCGTCACCGGCATCGCCTGGATCGGCTCGTCCTTCTACTTCGTCGCGCTCGACCTTGGCCTGCGCCAGCGTCCCGGCATGCCCGTCGGCGCCTTCGGCGAGGAATGGCAGGTGCATGGCGGCGGCTTCTACCACATCCAGAAATATCTCGTGGCGCCAGCCGAAATGCCGGAACACCTGACCTGGTTCAAATGGGAATCCTACGCCACCTGGCTGTCCGGCTTCGCCATGCTGTGCGTCGTCTACTACGCCGGAGCCGATCTGTTCCTGATCGATCCGAACGTGCTGCCGATGTCGGTGCCTACAGGCATCCTGCTGTCGCTGGCAACGATTGGCGTCGGCTGGGTGGTCTATGATCTGCTGTGCCGCTCGCCGCTGGGAAAAAGCGATACCGGCCTGATGCTGGTGCTCTATTGCGTGCTGGTGTTCATCGCCTGGGGGCTGACGCACCTGTTCACCGGCCGCGCCGCCTTTCTGCATCTGGGCGCCATCACCGCCACGATCATGTCGGCCAATGTCTTCATGGTTATCATCCCAAACCAGAAGATCGTCGTCGCCGACCTCATCGCCGGCCGCAAGCCCGACCCGAAATACGGCAAGATCGCCAAGCAGCGTTCGCTCCACAACAATTATCTGACGCTGCCGGTGCTGTTCCTGATGCTGTCGAACCACTATCCGCTGGCGTTCGGCACTGAGTTCAACTGGGTCATCGCCTCGCTGGTGTTCATCATCGGCGTGCTGATCCGGCACTATTTCAACTCGGTCCACGCGCGCAAGGGCAACCCGACCTGGACCTGGATGGCGGCACTTGTCCTGTTCATTGTCATCATCTGGCTGTCGACCGCGCCGAAAGTGCTGACCGGCGAACCCAGGGAATCTGCGGCGGCGCAAATCTATGTCGCTTCAGCGCATTTCCCGGCCGTACGCGACACCGTGCTCGGCCGCTGCTCGATGTGCCACGCGGCGGAGCCGGTCTATGAGGGCATCTATCATGCGCCCAAGGGCGTGATGCTCGACACCGACGCCGACATCGCCAACCACGCCCGCGAGATCTATCTGCAGGCCGGCCGCAGCCACGCCATGCCGCCCGCCAACGTCAGCCAGATCACCGACAAGGAGCGGGCGCTGCTGGTGGCCTGGTTCGAAGGCGCAGGGAGATAGCATGAACTCGACACTTCTGCGCGGCCGCACGCTGTCCTTCGTGCGCTGGCCGCAGACCATCGACGATCATTCCGCCTGGCGCTACGAGGAGGACGGCGGCCTGCTGATCCGCGACGGCCGGATCGTCGCTGCGGGCACCTATGCCGATGTTGAAAAGCAGGCCGGCAAGACGGCGAAGAAAATCGACCACCGGCCGCATCTGCTGCTGCCCGGCTTCATCGATGCGCATGTGCATTTTCCGCAGATGCAGGTCATCGCCTCCTATGGGGCAGAACTGCTCGACTGGTTGAAAACCTACACTTTTCCGGAGGAAACGAAGTTCGCCAACGCCCAGCACGGCCGCCGCATCGCGCGGCTGTTCCTCGACGAAATGGTGCGCCATGGCACGACGACGGTTGCCGCCTACTGTTCGGTGCACAAGGCTTCGGCGGAGGCCTTCTTTGCCGAATCGCATGACCGCAATATGCTCAACATCGCCGGCAAGGTGATGATGGATCGCAATGCGCCCGACGGCGTGCTCGACACGCCGCAATCGGGTTACGACGACACGAAGGCGCTGATCAAGGAATGGCACGGCAAGGGACGGCAGCACTACGCCATCACGCCGCGCTTCGCCATCACCTCGTCGCCGGAGCAGATGGAGATGGCGGGCGCGCTGTGCCGCGAACATCCCGATTTGCACATGCAGACGCATCTGTCGGAAAACCACGCCGAAATCGCTTTCACGCAGGAACTCTACCCGTGGTCGCGCGACTATACCGACGTTTACGAGCACTACGGGCTGTTGGGCAAAAAGAGCCTGTTCGGGCACTGCATCCATCTCTCGGAGCGCGAAGCGGATGCGCTTTCCGACAGTGGCTCGGTGGCGGTGTTCTGCCCGACTTCCAACCTGTTCCTCGGCTCCGGCCTGTTCGACTATCAGCGCTTTCGTCGCCGCGAAAAGCCGATCCGGATCGCCGCCGCCACCGATGTCGGCGGCGGCACCAACTACTCCATGCTGCGCACCATGGACGAGGGCTACAAGGTGATCGCGCTGAACGGCGAGAAGCTCAACCCGCTCCAGTCCTTCTGGCAGATGACGCGCGGCAATGCCGAGGCGCTGTCGGTGGCCGACAAGATCGGCACGCTGGACGAGGGCACCGATGCCGACATCGTCGTGCTCGACGCCAGGGCAACGCCGGCGATGCGGCTCAGGATGGAGACTGTCGAGACGCTGGCGCAGGAACTTTTCCTGCTTCAGACGCTGGGCGACGACCGCACTGTCCGCGAAGTTTATGTGGCGGGGCGGCCAGCCAAGGCGGATATGATCGCGGGGTGAGACCCCCTCACCCCGAGGGGAGAGGACCGCAGCTCGACGGAGTGGGGGTCGACCCTGGCGGGGCAACACGATCGCCGCGACGGAAGCTTGACCGGGCGGAGCTTGTCGTACACACGATTTGTGACTGACTTCGGAGAAAGAAAATGGCCGCTGCGGACGACATCGCTCTGATCCAGAAGCAGGAAGAGACGCTGGTCTTCCCGGCCTTCGACGAGGCCGTCGCCTTCGAGATCGGCGCGGCGATCCGTGAGCGGGCACTGGCCGAGGCCATGCCCATCATTGTCGATATCAGGCTGTGGGATCGGCCGCTGTTCTACGCCGCGATGCCGGGTTCGAACGCCTCGAACCCCGACTGGGCGCGACGCAAGACCAATGTGGTCAAGCGGTTCCTGAGAAGCACCTATCGTATGGTGTTGGAACAGCAGCGCCCGGACCGCAGCTTCAAGATCGGCGAAGGGCTGGATATTGCCGACTACGTGCTGGCCGGCGGTGGCTTTCCGGTGACCGTCAAGGGCGCCGGCGTCATCGGGGTGATCGCCGTCTCCGGACTGCCGGAGCGCGAGGATCACGGCGTCGTCGTAGATGCGCTATGCGATCATTTGGGCGTCGACAAGCGCGGCCTGGCATTGCCTCGGGACGCCGAATGACCGTGCTCGATCCCAAGGCATTCCTGACCTCCATCTTCAACGCCGCCATCGCCGCCGCCGACCCGGAACGAACCATCCGGGATCATCTGCCGGCCAAGCCGAAGGGCCGCACCATTGTCATCGGCGCGGGCAAAGGCTCGGCGCAGATGGCGGCAGCGTTCGAGAAAGCGTGGGACGGCCCCATCGAAGGGCTGGTCGTCACCCGCTATGGCTATGGCGCGACCTGCGAGCGCATCGAGATCATCGAGGCGGCTCATCCGGTGCCGGACGCTGCCGGTCTGGAAGCCTCGCGGCGCCTGCTCGCCAAGGTCCAGAATCTGACTGAGGATGACCTGGTGGTGGCGCTGATTTCCGGCGGCGGCTCGGCGCTGTTGCCGTCGCCCGCCGGCGGCTTGACGCTGGCCGACGAGATCGCCGTCAATGAGGCGCTGCTCGCCTCTGGTGCGCCGATCGCGGCGATGAACACCATCCGCAAGCACCTTTCCACCATCAAGGGCGGCAGGCTGGCAGCGGCCGCATGGCCGGCCAGGGTGGTGTCGCTGATCGTCTCCGATATTCCCGGCGACAATCCGGCAATGGTCGCCTCCGGCCCAACCGTACCGGATACAGGCAGCCGCGCCGACGCGCTGGCCTCGATATCGGCCTATCGCATGAAACTGCCGGCCTCGGTGATGGCGCATATCAATTCGCCGGCCGCCGATGCGCCAAGCCCGGACGACGAGCGTTTTTCGCGCAACGAGGTGCATCTGGTCGCTTCGGCCGGGGTATCGCTGGAAGCCGCCGCTGCGGAAGCGAAACGGCAGGGTGTCGAGGCCGTTATCCTCTCCGATGCCATCGAGGGCGAAGCGCGCGAGGTGGGCGGCGTCCATGCCGCGATCGCGCGCGAAGTGGCGACGCGCAACCGACCATTTTCGAAGCCGGTGCTCATCTTATCGGGCGGCGAGACAACCGTGACCCTGCGGGCGAAAGGCAAGGGCGGCCGCAACTCGGAATTCCTGCTGGCTTTCGCCATAGGCAGCAACGGCGTCGAAGGCATCCACGCATTGGCCGCCGACACCGATGGCATCGACGGTTCGGAAGACAATGCCGGCGCCTTCGCCGATGGCTCGACCGTGTCGCGCATGCGCTCGGCCGGTGTCGATGCCAAGGCCATGCTTGCCGGCAACAATGCCTGGACGGCCTTCAACGCGGTTGGCGATCTCTTCGTACCCGGCCCGACCGGCACGAATGTCAACGATCTCAGGGCGATTCTGATCAGGTAGCTGAAGCAATTCCAGGAAAAGTGTGAAGCGGTTTTCCGTCCGGAATTGCGAAAACAGACTGATCAGGCGGCCATCAGCCGCTTCACCAGCTTCATATCCTGCAGAAACCGTTCGCGTTCAGCCTCCTTGTCCGCGGACTCGCGGATGCGCAGAATGAAGGAGGGATGGATGGTGATGAACACGCGCAATCCGTCCTCGCGCTCGATCACTTGTCCGCGCATCTTTGTCACCGGGATCGCCTTGCCGAGCAGCGACATCGCCGCCGTCGCGCCGAGTGCCACGGCGAGGTTCGGCTTGATCAGCTCGAATTCCTGGTCGATCCACCAGCGGCAGGCCTGAATCTCACCGGAATTCGGCTTGGAGTGGATGCGGCGCTTGCCGCGCGGCTCGAACTTGAAGTGCTTGACCGCGTTGGTGACATAGACCTTTTGCCGATCGACACCGGCATCATCCAGGATCGCATCGAACACCTTGCCGGCCGGACCAACGAAAGGTTTGCCGGCGAGATCCTCCTGATCGCCTGGCTGTTCGCCGACGAAGATCACCTTGGCATTGTCGGGGCCTTCACCGAAGACGGTCTGCGTCGCGTCGCGCCACAGCGGGCAGCGGCGGCAGCCTTTCGCTACCTCACGCAACTCGGGAATCGTGTCTGCATCATCTTCCGGTGCTTCGGCGGGCTGCTTCGGCCAATGCCGTGCCTGCACCTTGGCGTGGTGCGGCGCGGGTGTTGTCGGCATCTTCGCAATCATGTCCTTGGCGGCCTTGTCCGCTCCTGCGATCATGTCTGGAATGAGCGAGGCCTCGGGAAGGTTCCGCCAATATTTCTTCGGCATCTCCTTCTGCATGGCTTTCACCTTCAGCCGTGCCGGGTTGAAGATGTTCTCGAAATAGATGCGCCACAGCGCCTCGGTATCGTCCTGATCAGGCGCATCGCCCTTGGCCGCGCCCGGCCCGATCGCCAGCCTTTCGCCATCCCAGTCGGCGGAGGCATAGGGCGTCAGGATCGTCCAGCGCATGCCGGTGAAACGCCTGACGAAGAAATCGGCGTTGCGCTCGACGATGAAATGATCCGGCTCGAACCAGGCGACATAGCGCTCATCGGCACCGTCGCCGATTTTCCGGAAGCGTACGAAGGCGTGCATCTTGTGGCTGTCGCGCCGCACCGCCTTTTCCATGGCCTCAAGCCGCCTGGTGTCGGGATCCGACGCGATTTCCAGCAGTTTAGGCTCATCGCGCAATCGCCAAAGCATGCGGTAGAGAAAGGCAAACCGGCCGGGATCGGAATGACAGAACGCCGTTTCGGCATGCCCGATGAAGTCGCGCGGCACGGCGAGTTGCGCGCCCGCAGGCACTTCAGGCAATTCTGCCTGATCGGAGCCCGGCGCGACATGCCAGCCGACGTCCTCGGGCCTGACCTCATTCAGGGCCAGCCGCCGTGCCGCGTCACGCCAGCCGGCAAAATCCGTCTCGCTGTCGAGCCGTACACTGTATCTGGCGAGATCAAGTTCAGCTGGCCGCATGATCAGAACAACGATAATTGTTCGCAGGAGGGGGCGATCCTGTCGCGCAGGCCGGCCTTGTCGGTCAGCGCACCAGGCGACCAGCCTTCGGCGATGATGAACGGCCTGAGCTTGGCGATCGACTGGCAGACCCGCCCGACATCCTCGAGCCGCATGCGCCGATGCCGGCGCGTCTCCAAAATCTTTGCCACCACCTTGGTGCCGAGACCCGGCACCCGCAGCAGAGCTTCGCGGTCGGCGCGGTTGATGTCGACCGGAAACTGCCCCCGGTTGCGCAGCGCCCAGGCGAGCTTCGGGTCGATGGCGAGATCGAGCATGCCGTCGCTGCTCCCGGCGAGGATTTCCGGCTGCGAAAACCCATAGAACCGCATCAGCCAGTCGGCCTGATAGAGCCGGTGTTCGCGCATCAGCGGTGGTTTCAGCAAGGGCAGCGACGATGACGAATCCGGAATCGGGCTGAAAGCCGAGTAATAGACGCGCCGCAGATGATAGCTGCCATAGAGCCGCGCGCTGGTGTGAAGGATGCCGTCGTCGGATGTCTTGTCGGCGCCGATGATCATCTGAGTCGACTGGCCGCCCGGCGCAAAGCGTTCGCGCTTTCTGGTCTTCAAAGTCGGCTCGGCCTTCTCCTCCATCTTCTGGCGCAGCCTGGCCATGGAAAGCCGGATTGTCTCCGGCTTCTTCTCGGGCGCCAACCGCTTCACACCCTCGTCGGTCGGCAGTTCGACATTGATCGATAGCCGGTCGGCATAAAGCCCTGCCTTCTCGACCAGTTCCGCCGAACTTTCCGGGATCGTCTTCAGATGAATGTAGCCGGAGAACTTCTCCTCCACGCGCAGTCGGCGTGCCACCTCGACCATCTCGCCCATGGTCTCGTCCGGCGAGCGGACGACGCCCGAGGACAGGAACAGGCCTTCGATATAGTTGCGCCGGTAGAAGTCCATGGTCAGCTTCACCACCTCGTCGACGGTGAAACGGGCGCGCCGCACATTGGACGACGAGCGGTTGATGCAATAGCTGCAATCGTAGATGCAGAAATTGGTCAGCAGGACCTTGAGAAGGGAAATGCAGCGGCCATCCGGCGCATAGGAATGGCAGATGCCCATGCCCTCGGTGGAGCCGATGCCGCCTGATTTCAGCGAGTCCTTTTTCGCTGCACCGGAAGAGGCGCAAGAGGCATCGTATTTGGCGGCGTCGGAGAGGATCGCCAGCTTTTCACGGACGGTAAGTGCGCTCATCTGTTCATGATATGTTCTAAACAGGAGATCCGCTACCTCATTTGATGGAGGCGGCGAAAAAGTGATCGCCGCCCATCATGAATCCATCAAACCTCGTGCAGATAGAGGTGGTAATCCAACTCGCTGACCGTGCGTGCCACCCGCAGATATTCGGACTGTTTGATCGCCACGAAGGTCCGGTGCAGGTCCTCGCCGAGCGCGTTCTTCAGGAAGCTGGACGTCCGCGCCGCTTCGATCGCGGCGCGCCAGTCGACAGGCATGGTCGTGCGCGTGACCGCTGCCTCATAGCCGTTGCCGGTCGTTTCGGGTCCCGGATCGAGACCTTCGTCCATGCCCTTGATGATTCCGGCGAGCACGGTTGCGGCGATCAGGTAGGGATTGGCGTCGACGCCGGACGGCCGGTGTTCGATGCGCCGGTTCTTGGCGTCGCCGGCCGGCACGCGCAGCGCCACCGAGCGGTTGTTGACGCCCCAGGTCGGCGCCACCGGCGCATAGGATTGCGAGACGAAACGCCGCCAGGAATTGGCATGCGGTGCAAACACCAGCATCGATTCCGCCATGGTCTGGATCAGGCCGCCGAGCCCCTGCAGCAGCGGCAGCGACCAGCTCTCGCCCCCAGCTTCGGCAAAGACGTTTCGGCCGGCCTTGTCCTGCAGCGAAACATGGAAATGCATGCCCGAGCCGGCATATTTCTCGATCGGCTTGGCCATGAAACAGGCGGTGACGCCGTGGCGGCGCGCCTGCGCCCGCACAAGCCGCTTCAGCATGACCAGATCGTCGGCCGCCCGCATCACATCCTTGCGGTAGTTCAGCGTCAATTCGTACTGGCCGGGCGCATATTCGGAAATCACCGTCTCGGCCGGAATGCCTTGCGCCTTGGCCGCGGCATAGATGTCGGAGAACAGCGGCTCCATGCCGTGCAGATGGTCGACCGAATACACTTCGGTCTTGCCCGAGACGCGGCCATCGAGCACCGCGCGCGCCGGCTGCACCTTGCCGTCGGCGTCGCGCTCATTGGCCAGCAGGAAGAATTCGAGCTCGAAGGCGCCGGCCGGATAGAGACCTTTGGCCGCCAGGATCTCCACCTGCCGAGCCAGCGCCAGGCGCGGATCCGACGACATCGGTCGGCCGTCGAGCATGTACATCGCCATCAGCAACTGGCCGCGGGGCGGGCTCGTACCGTAGAGCGGCACCAGCGTGCCGGGGATCGGCCATGCCCTGAGGTCGCCATCACCGGTCGTCCAGATCAGTCCGGTCTCGTGCACATCCTCGCCGGTGATGTCGAGGCCGAGGATCGAGATCGGCATATGGCGGCCGCCCTCGAAGATGCTCTTCAGTTCATGCCGGCGCACGATCTTGCCACGGCCGACGCCATTGGCATCGGTCAGCACGATATCGAAGGCCTCGATCTCGGGATGGGCGCCGAGAAAGGCGTGCGCCTCGGCAGGTGTCGAGCCCGAAGGTGAGGTTATCATGGCGTTGGGGTGGTCCATCGCCGCTTGTCTCATGCCGCAAGCTTCGCCGCAACCGCGCCGAAGGCGGTGATCAGCCGGTTGACCTGGGCAGCCGAGGTCGCCGGCGAGATCAGCATCATGTTGTGGAAGGGTGCGATCAGCACGCCGCGATTGACCAGCGCGACATGGATGGCGGCCTCCAGTTCCGGTGCATGCGCCATTTCCGCCTCGGCGCCATTGCGTAGCGGACCGGGCGCACAGATGAACTCGACACGAGCGCCGACGCGGGAAACATGCCAGGGCAGGCGATAGCGATCGATCACGCCGGTCAGCCCGGCATCGAGCCGCCGCGCCAGATGATCCATGCGGTCGTAGTTTTCCTGCGTCATCACCTCTTCGAGCGTGGCGCGCATCGCCGCGAACTGCAGCGGGTTGGCCGAGAGTGTCGTGCCCATGCCGGAATAGCCCGGCTCCTTGGTCCTGTTGTAATCCGCGTAGCGTGAGGCAACGTCGTCGCTCATGCCCCAGACACTGGCCGGCACGCCGCCGGCGATCGGCTTGCCCAGCACGAAGAAGTCCGGGTCGAGACCATATTTCCTCGTGTAGCCGCCGGGGCCGGTCGAGATCGTGTGCGTCTCGTCGATCAGAAGCAGCGTGCCGGTTTGGCGTGTCAGTTTGCGCAGGGCGTCATGGTAGCCCGGATCGGCCAGCACCATGCAGGAATTGGTCAGCACCGGCTCGGCGATGACGCAGGCGACGTCCTTATCCCTAAGCGCGGCTTCGAG
>NZ_RZRK01000999.1:0-1920 GCF_003997835.1 Mesorhizobium sp. M7A.F.Ca.CA.004.12.1.1 | reverse complement strand
ATCCAGGACGTCGGCCGGCAGTTCACCCATGTCGGACAGACAGGCATGGGTTCGGTTGCCAAGATGATCGCGCAGCTCGTGGTCGGCACGAATTATGCTGTTCTGGCCGAAGCCGTGCGCCTCGCTGAAGCGGCAGGAATGGATGCTGCGCTGCTGCCCGAATGCGTGAAATACGGCCATGCCGACGGCGTTCTGATGCAACAGCTCTATCCACGTATCGCCGCACATGATTTCGCGCCGCGGGCCTATGCGCGTCAGCTGCTGAAAGACCTCGACATGGTGCAGGAGCTCGCCCGTAGTTCGGGCACGGCAACCCCAATGTCCGGCCAAGCCGCCCAGCTCTTTCGTCTGCTTATCACCGCCGGCCACGGCGACATCGACGGCACCGGCATCTATCGCCTCTACGAAGGCGCGCCGTCACATCTTACAGCGATCGGGGAGAGCGCGCGTGCCCAGTAATTCTTACGGATTCGTCGGTCTCGGTGCAATGGGCATGCCCATGGTCAGCAAGGCTCTAGCAGCCCAGCTCGACGTCCACATCTTCGATACCAACGCTGCGGCCGTCGACGTGCTTGTCGCGCAGGGAGCAAAGCGGCAAGACAGCGCCGCCGCGGTCGCCAATGCGGTCGAGACGGTCTTCGTCAGCCTGCCAAACGCGCCGATCGTCGAGGCCGTCGCGCTGGGCGAGGCAGGCCTTATCCATGGCAAACGCATCAAGCACTATATCGACCTCTCGACCACCGGCCCGACAATGGCGCGCAAGGTCGGCGATGCGATGGCGGGGCGCGGCGTATCGGTGCTGGATGCGCCTGTCAGCGGAGGACCGATAGGCGTCCGCAACGAGACGCTGGCGGTCATGGCTTCGGGGTCGGAGCACACCTTGGAACGGGCACGGCCTTTCCTGGCGACATTTGCCAAGACCTTTGTTCATCTCGGCCCCGAAGTGGGCAAGGCACAGATCCTCAAGCTCGCCAATAATCTTCTCACCGCAACCAACATGGTGATCGTCGGCGAGGCGCTGGCGTTCGCCGAAAAGGGCGGCATCGAGCCCGAGGATCTGTTCCGGATCATCAATGCCGGCTCCGGCCGGTCCTGGGTGTCGGAGATCGCCTATCCAAAGCATGTGGTGACACGCCGCTACGACCAGAATTTTCGCACCGAGCTGATGCACAAGGACGTGACGCTCTGCATGCAGGAAGCGGAGCGCATGGGCGTGCCGATGTGGCTCGGCGCCAACGTTCGCCAGTTCTGGCAGTTCGCCATGACGCAAGGCATGGCCGATGCCGATTGCTCGCGCATCGCGGCCCTCATCGAGGGTTGGGCGGGCGTGGAAATCGAAGACGCGGCCGAGGCTGCCGAATGAATGAACATGGGGAGGACTACGCCGTGATGCTGAAGGACAAGACCGCCATCATTACAGGCGCGGCGTCGCCGCGCGGCATTGGCAAGGCCACGGCCCGGCGGTTTGCCGCGCAGGGATGCCGTGTGGCAATCTTCGACCTCGACGAAGAAGCCGCCATGAATGCAGCGCGCGACATCGGCCCCGAACACATCGGCGTCGTCTGCGACGTCCGGGATCCAGCTTTTTGCCGCAAGGCGGTTGGTGACGTCATGGCCCGCTTCGGACATGTCGACATCCTGATCAACAATGCCGGCATCAGCCAACCCGACCGGCTGATGGATATCACCCAGGAGAATTTCGATCTGGTCATCGATTCCAGCCTGCGGGGCAGCCTGAACATGGCCCAGGCTAGCGTGCCTTCGATGATCGACCGACGGACCGGCGCGATCGTTTCGATCGGCTCGATCGCGGCCCAGATCGGCGGTGGCATTTTCGGCGGGCCGCATTATTCCGCAGCCAAGGGCGGCATCCACAGCCTCACCAAATCGATGGCGCGCGAACTGGCGCAGCACAATATC
>NZ_RZRK01000998.1:0-1930 GCF_003997835.1 Mesorhizobium sp. M7A.F.Ca.CA.004.12.1.1 | reverse complement strand
ATCCGCATCGTGTCGGTGGCGACCTTGTCGTCGGTCACGATGCCCTTGCCGCGCGAGGCAAACAGCCCCTCGGTCGATTCTCGCACCAGCGCGAAATCGATCTCGGAAGCGCGCGGCGAAGCCAGCGCCAGCGGCACGCCGGGAATGGCCCGGATCGGGCGCAGGCCCGCGTAGAGCTTCATGCGAAAGCGCATGTCGAGCTGGGGGGCTGGCTCGGTGCCGTCGGGATGGCGGATGTCCGGCGAGCCCATGGCGCCGAACAGGATGGCGTCGGCCCGTTCGGCCGCCTCGAATCCCTCTTCGGTCATGGCGACGCCGGTCTCCTGATACTGGCGGGCGCCGCCATTGACGCGCTCCATCTTGAAGCCGATGTCGTGACGCTTCTCGATCACCTCCAGCACCGCCGTCGCCGCCTCCATAACCTCGACGCCGATGCCGTCGCCCGGCATGATCGCGAGCCGAAAAGAGTTCTCTCTCATGAAATTCTCCCGGAGCGCCGTATCTCCCCGACGGGGATGGACGCCCACGCTTTGAATGGATGCATCGCGCTTGCCGAAGACCGGTTTGCGATCCTGGACCCGATACTGGTGAACACGGCGCGACGTTATGATGGCTGCCGCCGACGCGACAGTATCGGTTCGGCAGGCCCCCCTTATCAAACAGCGACGATCGGCGGCGGCTGGCGATCACCGCTATGGGACGGACCGCAGGTGATCGAGCATGAACAGCGCCGCGGTCGTCAGCTGTCGGTCGTTGCGGACGCAGATGACGTGCGGACGCGTCGACCATTCGTCGAGCAGCGGAATGGCGCAGACCCGGTCGTTGCCGACTTTGTCGGCCAGCACGCCGTCCGGCAGGATAGTGATGCCGAGCCCGGCCTCGACCATACGCACGGCCGATTCGAAGGTCTTCACCTCGATGCACGTCTTCAGCGTCATGCTGAGCGCGTCGGCCGCACCCGCGAGCAGGGTGCCGAGCGAACTGGTGACGGCGAGCCCGACATGGTCGAAGCCGAGCGTGTCGGCAAAGCGCACCCCGCCCGACGTGCTGAGCGGGTGGCCGGCCGGAACCAGAACCACCAGCTTGTCGTGCCTGTAGTCGAAGACATCCAGCGCATCCGGGAAGGCCATGTTGCCCGCGAGGATACCGATGTCCGTCAGGCCCTCGATCGTCGCCTGCAGGACGCCGAGGCTCGAATCCTCGACCAGGATGATCTTCACCGAGGGATAGGCCTTGGTGAAGCTGGCGATCTGGCTCGGCATGTATTGAACGATGGCCGAGGTGTGCGCGTGAATGCGCACCTGGCCGGCGACGCCGGAGGCGAAGGTGCTCATCTCCGAGGTCATCCGGTTGATCTGGCTGAACAGGGTCGCCGCGTGCTTGGCGAGCATCTCGCCGGCGGGCGTCGCCTCGACGCCGCGCGAATGCCGATAGAACAGCGGCGCCCCGAGTTCCGATTCAAGCGAGTGGAGGCGCTTGCTGATCGCCGACGACGCGATGTTCTCGCGCGCCGCCGCCTTGCTGATGTTGCCCAGATTGTAGACGGCAAGGAAGATTCTGAGCGTCGTGAAATCGGGATGGAACATGCCGTTCTGCCTTTGTTGGGTGGAACCGCTAGTCCTTAAGCGACAATCCGGCAGCGTCAAGCGCGGCCGGATTGGGAACGGTTGGCGCCGCGCGTCAGTCCTCTTCGGGCCCCGCATTGTTCGCCGATGAGCGGGAGGAACCGGCCGCCGCCGAAATCCTCCTCCCTGTAGGTCGCGGCTGCCCTTCGTGCGGTCCTGACGAGACGCTGGCTGTAGGGTCTTCGCCGACGGGATCAAGAGCCGGCCACCGATGTCGAGCTGTTCGCGCAGGGCGGGCGGCGGGGCGGGCGCGGCAGCCGCCACCAGGATGGCGTCGAAGGGCGCGGCGTCCGGCCAGCCCATGG
>NZ_RZRK01000997.1:0-1935 GCF_003997835.1 Mesorhizobium sp. M7A.F.Ca.CA.004.12.1.1 | reverse complement strand
GCGTATCTCCCGGAAATCGCCGAATTCGCAACTTGCCCAGACGTACAGGCCGTCGGCAAGCGCCATGTGATTGCGCTCACGCAAGGCGGTCGACAATAGGCCCGCGGTGCCGGCCTCGAGGCCGCGCCGGTAAAGCCAGGTGATGTCGATATTGTCCCCTTGCGCCAGCGCTATTCGGTCATCCGGGCTATCGACCTCGATCAGCGCCTCGGCACGTGTTGATGGCGGCAGATGCTCCAAAATCCTGCCGATGGCGGGCAGCGCGGTGTCGTCGCCGAGCAGAAGCAAGGTCTGCGCCACCGGGGCGTCGCCGCCGCCGGGTCCGATCATGCCGATGACGTCTCCCGCCCGTGCGTTTTGCGCGAATGTGGCGGCGGGCGTGTTCTGGCCGGGGTGCAACACGAAATCGACATCGAGCCAACCGCTTGCGGCATCCAGCGCCCGGATCGTGTAGACCCGCACAGCAAGCGCATCGTCGCCAGAAGGCCAGACGATCAAGCCGTCAGCGCCCATCGTCGGCCAAACCAGCCGGCGGCCAGGCGGCGGCAGCAGCAGCCGCATGTGCAGGCCGCCATGGCTAAATCGGCCGAGATCCTTGCCGGCGAAGCGCAGGCGCTGCATATGCGCCGATATCCGCGTCGACGACATCACCGTGATCTCGCGGAAGAAGACCGGAGTACCGGCGTCGCTGCCGTCGCCTTGCCAATGGATGCCCTTGGTCGTGCCGAGATGTTCGGCGACATGGCCGGCGACCGTCATCTTCATGTAGGACAGGCAGGTTTCGTCTGTCGCCGCGACGCGGATCAGCACGCTTTCATCATCGAGCGTAGCGCTCAACGAGCCGTAGTAGAGGCGGAGCTCCCACTGGTCGGCAACGCCAGTGTCGATCTCGAATTCGCTGTGCTCTGCGCGCAGCCGGTCCATCACCGATCTGATCGCCGCGTCGCTGATCCGGGTTTGCGCGCTAAGTTGGTCCATCGCTCAAGTCCTTCGAAACGGTTCGGGCAAGGCGCCGCGCGGCACCCTCACCGTCAGCGGCATGCCACAGCCGCTCCGATGTTTCCACATAAACATGACAATAATAATCATATTTATTCGATGAGTTGGCTACGAGCCGCTTGTCGCAGCAAGTCGCTCGGGAAGGAAATCAACGAAGACGCGCACCTTCGGCGACAGATGGCGATTGGAGGGCCACAGCATCCGGAACTGGCCACGGCCGTCGACATGACCATCGAGGACGGTACGCAGCCTGTCTTCGTGCAGCGCCTCGCGCACCAGGAAATCCGGCATGCAAGCTATGCCGAGGCCGGCGAGCGTGGCGCCCTTCAAGGCTTCCATGTTGTTGCAGGTCAGCATCGAGCGGATCTGCGGTTCGGCGCTTCCGGTAGTGAACGGCCACTCCAGCAGCCTGCCGCTGTTCAGGAAGCGGAAGTTTATGCCGAAATGTCTGATGAGATCAGCCGGCACGCTGGGGGCGCCATGGCGGTCCAGGTAGGAGGGCGCCGCGCACAGCAGCATGCGAAAGGGCGCAACGGGTCTCGACACAAGGCGCGAATCCGGCAGTTCGCCGCTGCGGATCGCGACATCGATACCCTCGTCGATGACGTCGACGATCCGGTCGTTGAAATCGATGTCGAGCTCGATCTCGGGATAGCGTGCCATGAACTCCGACAGCACCGGCAGCAGCAGATGATAGGTGACGATCGGGGTGGATATGCGCAGCCGCCCACGCGGTGTTTCCCGTGTCTGCGACAGCATCGCCTCGGCATCGTCGATGTCGTCGAGGATGCGGCGCACCCGCTCGTTGAACAGCTTGCCCTCTTCCGTCAGGCCAATGCGCCGCGTGCTGCGCTGCAGGAGCCGCACGCCGAGTTCCTGCTCGAGCCGGGCGACACTTTTGCCGACAGCGGAAGCCGAGATGCCAAGCGCCCGCCC
>NZ_RZRK01000996.1:0-1937 GCF_003997835.1 Mesorhizobium sp. M7A.F.Ca.CA.004.12.1.1 | reverse complement strand
GTTCGACTGCCGCGTGGCGACGCTCGCCAACTGCTTCCCGATGATCCCATCGGGCAAGGCGCACAATGAGATGCTCTTGCCCGACGAGGCGACCGACGAGGCGGTGGCCAACGCCATCGACGCCAAGGGCAGGGAACTGGTGTAGCCGGCAGAACCAAGGCAGAGCTGTCGCCAGAAAGCCCTGCGCAAACAAAGAATTAGCTCAAGAGCTTGAAATCGAGATTCATGTCATGAACGCACAGCTACAACCGACCGGCTCCGCCTATTTCATCGCCAAGGAGACGGAAAAGCCGGAAAACCACACGCTTTCCGTGCTGGTCGACAATGAGCCGGGCGTGCTTGCCAGGGTCATCGGCCTGTTTTCCGGGCGTGGCTACAACATCGAGAGCCTGACCGTCTCCGAGACCGAGCATGAAAAGCATTTGTCGCGCATAACCATCGTGACGCGCGGCACGCCGCATGTGCTGGAGCAGATCAAGCACCAGCTCGAGCGCATCGTGCCGGTGCACCGCGTCGTCGACCTGACCGTGCGTTCGCATGAATCCGGGCAGGAGCGGCCGCTGGAGCGCGAACTGGCGCTGGTCAAAGTCGCCGGCACCGGCGAGGCCCGGGTCGAGGCGTTGCGGCTGGCCGATGCGTTCCGCGCCAGCGTCATCGACGCCAACACCGAGCATTTCATCTTCGAGATCACCGGCAAAGGCTCCAAGATCGACCAGTTCATCGCCATCATGAAACCGCTCGGCCTGGTCGAAATCTGCCGCACCGGCGTGGCAGCGTTGAACCGCGGCCCGCAGGCGATGTAGGACTTCGGCGGGGCTGGCGCCGAACGCGTCAGCCAGCTTCCATAGTGAGGCTTCCGATGCTGACTTGTCAGGGAGGATATCCATGTCGCTCGACGCATTCCTTGCCCTGCTTGTCTACGCCTTCGTGACCTCGATCACGCCGGGGCCGAACAATCTCATGCTGCTGGCATCGGGCGTGAATTTCGGCCTCGTCAGAACCGTTCCGCACATGCTGGGCATCAGCATGGGTTTCCTCGTGCTGCTGCTTGCCGTCGGTCTTGGCCTCGGCGCTGTGTTGACGGCGTTTCCGGCGCTGCATACCGCGCTCAAGATCGCCGGCGGCGCCTATCTTTTGTACCTCGCGTGGAAGATCGCCATGTCGCGCACGCTGACCGGCAAGGGCGAGACGAACGCGCGGCCTATGCGCTTCATCGAGGCGGCCGCATTCCAGTGGGTCAATCCCAAGGCGTGGGTGATGGCGATCACCGCCATGGCCGTCTATGCCAATGCCGAGCACCCGTTCCTGTCGGTGGTGTTGATCGCCGTGGCTTTCACTATCGTCAATTTGCCGAGCGTCTCGGTATGGGCAGGGTTCGGCACGGCGCTGCGTGGCTTCCTGTCGGACCCGGTGCGGCTGAAATGGTTCAACATCGCCATGGGCGTGCTGCTGGCGGCGACGCTTTGGCCGATGCTTAAATAGGCTGTGGGGCGCACCAGCCGATCGTAGGGGGACGGGATTCGGACTCTCGGCGGACCGTCCGGATCGGGAGCCGCCCCGTGTTGCACATCCATTGTGCAGTGCACATTAAATCTTCGTAATGCCGCCTTTTGGCCCTTTTCCAACAAAGGCGTGTCCTATCTATTCGGCGAAATCGCGGCAACGGGCCGCGTTGGAATAGAACCCATCGGACCACGACGTGTCGGGTGGAGAGGGCCTTTGACCATGCGTGGAAAAGTCGTTCTTTCGTTGCTGGCCGTCGCCTGCCTGGGTGCGGCCGGCTGGCTCTATCTTTCGCCTGACGCGCTTGGCAGGGTCCAGCAGGTCATCGGCGCAAAGCAGGTTGCCGCGCCGGACAAACAGGCTGCGGCTTCGGACAAGAAGGCCGACAATGCCGGGCGCTCGGTCTCCATCCTCTCGGCCGTCGCCTCGACAGC
>NZ_RZRK01000995.1:0-1939 GCF_003997835.1 Mesorhizobium sp. M7A.F.Ca.CA.004.12.1.1 | reverse complement strand
GATGGCGGCCAATGCCGCCATCCATGCTCTGCCCCAGGCGCTGGCCCAGCATCTGACGCAGGCGCTTGGCGACGAACTGCCGCTGCTCAAGCGCGATGGCGGCTTCTTGCGCGGCGGCTACCATGCCGATCTCGACGAGATGCGGGCGCTGCGCGACGAATCGCGAAAGGTGATCGCCGGGCTGGAGCGCTCGCTGATCGACGAGACCGGCATCCGCTCGCTGAAAATCCGGCACAATAATGTGCTTGGCTACTATATCGAGGTGACCGCCAACCATCATGCGGTGATGACCGGCAGCGACGGCGCCAAGGCGCGCTTCATCCACCGTCAGACCATGGCCAACGCCATGCGCTTTACCACGACCGAGCTTGCCGAACTCGAGACCAAGATCGCCAATGCCGCCGACCGGGCGCTCAACATCGAACTGGCCGCCTTCGACGCGCTGACGGCGGAAGCGGTCGGCGAGGCGGAGAAGATCCGCGCCGGTGCCGATGCGCTGGCTGTGCTCGATGTCTCGGCGGCGCTCGCGCTGCTTTCGGAAAGCGAAGCCTGGTGCCGACCAGTGGTGGATTCGAGCCTCGCCTTCGAAATTGCGGGGGGGCGGCATCCCGTGGTCGAACAAGCGCTTCGCCGTTCCGGCGATGGCCCGTTCGTCGCCAATGATTGCGACCTGTCGCCGGAGGGCAGCGCCAAGAACGGTGCGATCTGGCTCCTGACCGGCCCGAACATGGGCGGCAAGTCGACGTTCCTGCGGCAGAACGCACTGATCGCCATCCTGGCCCAGACCGGCTCCTTCGTGCCGGCGACATCGGCCCATATCGGCGTCGTCGACCGGCTGTTCTCGCGGGTCGGCGCCTCGGACGATCTGGCGCGCGGCCGCTCGACCTTCATGGTCGAGATGGTCGAGACGGCGGCGATCCTCAACCAGGCCGGCGAGCGCGCACTGGTGATCCTCGACGAGATCGGCCGCGGCACCGCCACTTTCGACGGCCTGTCGATCGCGTGGGCGGCAGTCGAGTATCTGCATGAGAAGAACCGCTGCCGGGCGATCTTCGCCACTCACTTTCACGAAATGACCTCGCTGGCCGGCAAGCTGGCGCGGCTCTCCAACGTGACCATGCGGGTCAAGGAATGGGAGAACGACGTCGTCTTCCTGCACGAGGTCGGCAAGGGGGCCGCCGACCGCTCCTACGGGGTGCAGGTGGCACGGCTGGCCGGCCTGCCGGAGGCGGTGGTCGACCGCGCCAAGGAAGTGCTGCACCAGCTTGAGGAAGGTGAGGTTTCGGGCAAGACGAACCGGCTGGTGGACGATTTGCCGCTGTTTTCGGTGGCGGTGAAGCGGGAAGCGTCGAAGCCGGTGAAAAGTGATGTGCTGGGGGCGGCGCTGGGCGAGATCAATCCCGACGAGATGACGCCACGGGAGGCGCTGGAAGCGCTCTACCGGCTGAAGGGGCTGGCGGGGACATAGTCAGATCATCTCCAACCCGCGCTTGCGCGCTGGTGGAGGGAAGGCGCGGTCGAGATCGGTGATGTCCTGCGGCGTCAGCTTGATGTCGAGCGCGGCGACATTCTGGCGGACATGTTCCTGGCTGCTGGCCTTGGGGATGGCGATGATGCCCTCCTGTTGCATCACCCAGGCCAGGGCGATTTGCGCCGGGGTCGCATTGTGGCGGGCAGCGACGGCGTCGAGCCTGGCATTGCGCGCCAGCGCGCCTTGCTCGACTGGCGAATAGGCCGTCAGCGGAATGCCGCGTTGCAGGCTCCAGGGTGCCAGGTCGAATTCGAGGCCGCGCCGGACCAGATTGTAGAGCACCTGGTTGGTCTGGACATTGTTGCCGTCGGGCAGGCCGGTCAGCTCTTCCATCTCGTCGGTGTCGAAATTGCTGACGCCCCAGTGGCGGATCTTGCCGGCCTTTTTCAGGGTCTCGAAAGCCGCGAC
>NZ_RZRK01000994.1:0-1946 GCF_003997835.1 Mesorhizobium sp. M7A.F.Ca.CA.004.12.1.1 | reverse complement strand
TTGCGCTCGATTATCATCACCGGTGCGTCTTCGGGAATAGGCGCGTACTGCGCCCGCGCGTTGAAGGCAGAAGGCTGGCGGGTGTTCGCAACGGCGCGCAAGCCGCAGGACATCGCCGCGCTCGAAGCCGATGGCATCGAGGCCTTCTATCTCGATTATTGCGAGCCGGACTCCATCGCCTCGCTGGTGGCGGCGGTGCTCGACCGCACCGGCGGCCGGCTCGACGCCCTTTTCAACAACGGCGCCTATGCGCAGCCGGGCGCCGTCGAGGATCTGCCCGTTGCGGCGCTCAAGCAGCAGTTCGAGGCGAATTTCTTCGGCTGGCATGATTTGACCCGCCGGCTGGTGCCGGTGATGCGCCGCCAGGGTGACGGCCGCATCGTCCACTGTTCGTCGATCCTTGGCCTCGTGCCGGTGCGCTTTCGCGGCGCCTATTCCGCGTCGAAGCATGCACTGGAGGCCTTGATGCTCTGCCAGCGCCAGGAACTGGCCGGCAGCGGCGTCCACGTTTCGCTGATCGAGCCGGGGCCGGTGAAGTCGAAGATCGCCAGCAATGGCCTCATTTGGTTTCTCAGCAACATCGACCACGAGAATTCCGTGCACCGCGTGGACTATGCGGCGCAACTCGAGCGGCTGCGGACCGGCGGCAGCCAATCGGCCTTGAAGCCAGGGCCGGAAGTCGTTCATGCGGCGCTGCGCCATGCACTTCTGTCGCGGCGCCCACGCCCGCACTATGTGGTAACAGTGCCGGCCAGGATCGGTGCGGTGCTCAAACGCATCCTGCCTGCATCGATGCTTTACCGCCTGATGGCCAAACGCGCCTGAACGCCAAAACAACTGGAACGAAACAATGGCAACCGTCTTCAACATTCTCGCCATTCTGGTCATGGTCGCCGTTGCGGTCGTGCTTGTTCGTGGCCTCATCAATATGATGCGCGGCGGCTCCGGCGTCACATCGAACAAGCTGATGCAGGCGCGCGTCATGCTGCAGGCCGTGGCGCTGGTGCTGATCCTGCTTGCGGTGTATTTCACCCGCAAGTGAGGGATGTCGGCGGGGAGGCGAAATGGTCAAGCTCAACAAGATCTACACCCGCACCGGCGATGATGGCACCACGGGTCTCGGCACCGGCGAGAGGCGGCTGAAATCCGACCTGCGGGTAGACGCCTACGGCACGGTCGACGAAGCCAATGCCTGCATCGGCATCGCCCGGGTCCACACGGCCGCGATCCATCCCGCGATCGACGCCATGCTTTCCCGCATCCAGAACGATCTGTTCGACCTCGGCGCCGATCTCGCCGTGCCCGACGACGGCAAGCCGCTCGGCTATGAGCCGCTTCGGATCGTCGCCGTGCAGACCGACCGGGTCGAAAAGGACATCGACCTTCTCAACAAGGAGCTTCAGCCGCTCAAATCCTTCGTGCTCAATGGCGGCACGCCGGCAGCGGCGGCACTTCACCTTGCCCGCACCGTGGCGCGGCGGGCCGAAAGGCTGATCGTGGCCCTTGCCCAGGATCCGGACGAGCACGTCAACCGCGACGGTCTGAAATACATCAACCGGGTCTCGGATTTCCTGTTTGTCGCCGCCCGGGCGGTCAATGACAACGGAAACGCCGACGTGCTATGGGTTCCCGGCAAGAACCGCTGATTGTCGAAAGCGGAAGAGGGCCTGGGGCATGTTCATCCCGCTTTACGACACCAACAGGCTGCGGCACATCAGGCTGCAATATGTGACCATCGGGCTGATCGTGGTCAATGCCCTGGTCTACCTTGCCACCGCGCTCGGCGGCGAGAGTTTCTCCAATGCCGCCGTGCTTGGTCTCGGCTTCATCCCGTCGGTCGTCCATGACACCGCCGAGCTCGATCCCCGTTTCATCGTCATCCCCGAAAGCCTGAGCTACCTCACCTATTCCTTCCTGCATGCAGACATCTTCCATCTCGGCGGCAA
>NZ_RZRK01000993.1:0-1956 GCF_003997835.1 Mesorhizobium sp. M7A.F.Ca.CA.004.12.1.1 | reverse complement strand
ATCATCTATGTCGTCATGAACATGGTGATCTCGGTTTCGGTGGCGCTGCCGGCTGCCTACGCTTTCTCGCGCTACCGGTTCCTCGGCGACAAGCACCTCTTCTTCTGGCTATTGACCAACCGCATGGCGCCGCCGGCGGTGTTCGCGCTGCCATTCTTCCAGCTCTATTCGGCCTTCGGGCTGATCGACACGCATATCGCGGTGGCGCTGGCACACTGCCTGTTCAACGTGCCGCTGGCGGTGTGGATCCTCGAGGGTTTCATGTCCGGCGTGCCGAAGGAGATCGATGAGACCGCCTATATCGATGGCTACTCCTTCCCGCGCTTCTTCCTAAAAATCTTCATGCCGCTGATCGCCAGCGGCGTCGGCGTGGCCTGCTTCTTCTGCTTCATGTTCTCATGGGTCGAGCTGCTGATCGCGCGCACCTTGACCACGACCGCCGCCAAGCCGATCGCGGCGATCATGACGCGCACGGTCTCGGCCTCCGGGCTCGACTGGGGCGTGCTCGCCGCCGCCGGCGTGCTCACCATCCTTCCAGGCGCGCTCGTGATCTGGTTCGTCCGCAACTACATCGCCAAGGGCTTTGCCCTAGGGAGGGTGTGATGAAACAAACGCACGAGTTCATCCGCAACACCATCGCCAAGGGCTTCGCCCTGGGGAGGGTATGACCATGAACCTCACCTGGATGGCATGGACGCTGCCAACGGCGATCTTTTTCATCACGATCCTGGTGCTGCTCTGTGGCATGGCGGTCTGGGAATACGCCTCGCCCGGCGGCAATCCCCGGGTCGGCGTCCTGCGCTTCGAGACGACGCGCGGCGACCGCCTCTTCGTTTCGCTGCTCGGCAGCGCCTTTATCCATCTCGCTTGGCTGGGTCTTGTCGGACCCAACCTGTGGTGGGCTCTCGCTCTCTCCGTAGTCTACGCCGTCGGCGTGTTCCGCTACGTATAGAGGGGGAAACTGTTGGAGCGACCGCGTGCCGACGACCGCTCCAGATCGCACTTGAAACTTGAAAAGTGGAGGAAACGAAATGCGAAGGCAATTTTTAACATCAACGACTGCGCTTGTCCTGCTCTGGGGAGCAGGCCAGGCCTATGCCGGAATGGACGAAGCCAAGACCTTCCTCGATACCGAAATCAAGGACTTGTCGACGCTCGATCGCGCCGGCCAGGAAGCCGAGCTGCAATGGTTCATCGATGCGGCGAAGCCTTTCGCCGGCATGGACATCAAGGTGGTCTCCGAGACCATCGATACGCATAGCTATGAGTCCAAGGTTCTGGCGCCCGCTTTCACCGCGATCACCGGCATCAAGATCACCCACGACCTGATCGGCGAAGGCGATGTCGTCGAAAAGCTGCAGACGCAGATGCAGTCGGGCGAGAATATCTATGACGCCTACGTCAACGACTCCGACCTGATCGGCACGCACTGGCGCTACCAGCAGGCGCGCAGCCTGACCAAGTGGATGGCGAATGAGGGCAAGGACGTCACCAACCCCAACCTCGACCTCGCCGACTTCATCGGCACCAAGTTCACGACCGCTCCGGACGGCGACCTCTACCAGCTGCCCGACCAGCAGTTCGCGAATCTCTACTGGTTCCGCTACGACTGGTTCAACGACGAGAAGAACAAGGCCGATTTCAAGGCCAAGTACGGCTACGACCTCGGCGTTCCGGTCAACTGGTCGGCCTATGAGGACATCGCCGAGTTCTTCACCGGCCGCGAGATCGACGGCAAGAAGGTCTATGGCCACATGGACTACGGCAAGAAGGACCCGTCGCTCGGCTGGCGGTTCACCGATGCCTGGCTGTCCATGGCCGGCAATGGCGACAAGGGCCTGCCGAACGGTCTTCCGGTCGACGAATGGGGCATCAAGGTCAACGAGAAGTCGCAGCCTGTCGGCTCGTGCGTCGCGCGCGGCGGCGACACCAATGGCCCGGCTTCCGTGTATTCGA
>NZ_RZRK01000992.1:0-1962 GCF_003997835.1 Mesorhizobium sp. M7A.F.Ca.CA.004.12.1.1 | reverse complement strand
GGCTCCAGATGTAGAGCGGCAGCGTCGGCTCGGTGCCGGCGAGGAAGAAGACGACGATGAATTCGTCGAAGGAGATCAGGAAGGCCAGCATGAAGGCCGAAACGATGGCCGGCAGGCTGAGCGGCAGCATGACCCGCCGGAACGTCGTCCAGTCGGAGGCGCCGAGATCGAGCGCCGCCTCGCGAATGGTTTTCGGGACGGCGGCGAAGCGGCTGCGCATGATCACCACGGTCGTCGGCAGCGCCACCAATATGTGACCGAGAACGATGGCGATGCGCGATGGCCCCAAACCAATGAGGTTGATGAGGATCAGCAGCGATATGCCGACGATGACGCCGGGGATCAGGATCGGCAGCCGGGCGATGGCGCTGATGGTGGCGGCCAGCGGCGAGCGGCCATAGAGGTCCATGTAGGATACGGTGATGCCGCACAGCGTCGCGCCCGTGGCGGCAATGGCGCCGATGACGAGGCTGTTCAAGAGTGCACCAGTCAGCGCCGAATTGCCGAACAGTGTCGCGTACCATTGCAAGGTGAAGCCTTGCAGTGGAAACGCTGCCTGGATCGAGTTGTTGAAGGAAAACAGCGGGATCAGCAGCACCGGCAGATAGAGAAAGACCAGATAGGCGACGACGTAGACGCCGAGCCAGCGGCCGCCTCCCTGCGTGCGTGCAGCGCTCATGTGCGGCTGCCAAATCTGCGGTCGGCGAAACGCGCGACCAGCACCACGCACAGGATGACCAGCATGACGGCGACGGAGAGTGCGGCGCCGAACGGCCAGTCATTGGCCTTGCCGAATTGCGCCTGGATCAGCGTGCCGATCATGGTGCTGGCCGGGCCGCCGACGAGCGCCGGCGTGACATAGTCACCGACCGTCGGCACGAAGACGACAAGGGCTGCCGCCAGCACGCCCGGCATCGAATTGGGCAGCACGACACGGCGGAAAGAGGTGAATGGCCGCGCGCCGAGATCGGAAGCGGCCTCGATCAGCGATTTCGGGATGGTGTCCAGCGCCACATAGATCGGCAGGATGGCGAACGGTGCATAGGCGTGCGCGAGCGTGACGACGACGGCGGCCGGCGTGTTGAGAAAGGCCAATGTCGGCTCGGACCAGATACCGCTTTCGATCAGCGCCGAGTTCAAAACGCCATTGTAGGCGAGCACGATCTTCCAGGCGAAGACGCGCAGGAGATAGCTGGTCCAGAACGGCAGCGTCACCAGGAACAGCAGCAGGCCGCGCCGCCGGCCGGCGTGGAAGGCAAGGTAGTAGGCGACGGGATAAGCGGTGACGACGGTCGCCAGCGTGACCAGAGCGGCAATGATCAGCGAGCGCAGCGTCACCGTCCAGTACAGCGGATCGGACACCACAGTGACAAAATTCGCCACGGTGAAGCCGGCGCCGAGCAGCGAACCGTCATTGCCGCGGAAGGCGAGAAAAAGCACGAGGCCGAGGGCAAACAGGATCAGCAGGAAAGTGACCAGAGCGCCCGGCAGCAGCATGGCGACCCGGAAGCCCTGAGAAGACCGGACCTCTGGCGCTGATGTTGCAACTAGGGTCGACATCCACCTGCCTATCGGGATTTTGAAATTGGCTTAGAGTTTTTCATATCCATGAAACTGTCAAGCAGAATCCTCTAACGGAACCCCAAGGAGATGAAGCGCCCTGGTCAGCGCTCCAACGCATCGAGCAGACGGTACCAGGCGATGGTCGCGGCGACGCCGACCTGACGGAAGGCGTGAAACGGGATCGGCCGGATCGGCGAGACCGGGAAAGGCAATTGCCTGGCGTCGCCACTTTGGAGGTAGCCGGCGATGCGCTCGCCAAGCGCGGTCATCAGGCCGACACCACGACCCTGGCAGCCGGCCACGGCCAGCAGGCCCTGCTCCGGCTCATGGATGTGCGGCAGATGGTCCGGCGTCATCGCCACGCGGCCGAACCAGCGCTTCTCGATGGCGACACCGGAC
>NZ_RZRK01000991.1:0-1973 GCF_003997835.1 Mesorhizobium sp. M7A.F.Ca.CA.004.12.1.1 | reverse complement strand
GGATCGATCTGCTCCAGCATGCGGGCCTCGACGCAGCGCTCGTAGAGGATGTCGGCGGTGCGTGTGGCGACAGCGTCGGCGCGGTCGCCCCAGAAGCCGTGCACGTCGACCTGCGGCACCGGCAGCGGGCGGAAGGCGAGCTTCGGTTTTCCGGTTTTTGCGGATGGCGATGCGGTCATGAACTTACTCCATTCTATTTGACGGCCCCGGCCATCAGGCCGCGGATGTAGAAGCGCTGCAGCGCCAGGAAGAGGATGAGGCACGGCACCATCATCACGGTGACGCCCGCCTGCACCGCGCCCCAGTCGATGGCGCCGAAGCGGCCCGACTGCAGTGCGGTCATCATCACCGGCAGCGTGAACTTGGACTGGTCGGTCATCAGCACGAGGGCGGCGAGGAATTCGTTCCAGGCGCCGAGGAAGGCAAACAGGGCGATGGTGACCACGCCCGGCCAGACCAGCGGCAGCATCACTTTCAAAAGCATGGTGAGATTGCTGGCGCCGTCCATGCGGGCGGCCTCCTCGATTTCGCGCGGCACGGCGTCGAAGGCGTTGCGCATCATGAAGATCGAGAACGGCAGTTGCAGCGTCACATAGACGCCGACCAGGCCGGTCAGGGTGTTGTGCAGGCCAAGCTTGGTCAGCACCAGGAAGATCGGCGTCAGGATCGACTGAAACGGGATCATGATCGTCGACAGGATGAGGATGAAGAACAGGTCCTTGAACGGAAACCGGAACCGCGAAAAGCCGTAGCCGGCCAGCACGCTGACGGCGACCGACAGCACCACCGTCATCACCGAGACATAGATGCTGTTTTGCGCCGAGACCCACAGCCCGTCGCCGAAGCTGTTGAGCGTGGCATAGTTCTCCAGCGAGAACCCCGACGTCGGCCACGGCGGCAGCGGCGGCAGGCGTGCTTCGGCCGCCGGCTTGAACGCCGACAGCACCGCCCAAACAATCGGCGCGGCGAACAGCACCGAGGCGACGATGCCGGTAGAATGCTCTGCGACGCGGCTCAGGAGCCGGCGGCTACGGGAGGCTGCCTGCGCCATCAGTCGAGACCCTCCGGCTTGCGCAACAACCATAGCTGGACGAGGCTGAGCGCCACCAGGATGACCAGCAGCACCATGGAAAGTGCCGCGCCATAGCCGAGCTTGAACGACACGAAGGACTGGTTGAAGATCCAGTAGACCGCCGTCAGCGTCTGGTTGCGCGGGCCGCCGCGCAGGATGATGTAGAACTGGTCGAAGGCGAGGATCGAGCCGGCGACCGACAGGATCAGCGCCAGCGCCAGCGTGCGGCGCATCAGCGGCAGGGTGATCGCCCTGAACCTGGCGAAAGGCCCGGCACCGTCGATGACGGCCGCCTCCTGCAGGTCCTGCGGGATCGATTGCAGGCCGGCCATCAGGATGATCATGGTGAAGCCGGCGACCTTCCAGACGACCATGGCGATGATCGACCAGAAGGCCGGCTGGAAGGTGGCCAGAAGGTTGAACTTCCTGTCGATCAGTCCGAGGTCGTAGGCAGCCGGGCTGAACAGGCCGGAATCGACATTCAGCAACCACGACCAGAGCAGGCTGGCCGAGGCGAAACCGACAACCGCCGGCATGAAGAACATGGTGCGGTAGAGATTGGTCAGCGGCCGCGGCCGTTCGACGAACAGCGCCAGCGGAAAGGCCACCACGAAGATCGCGATGGTGACGATCACCGTGTAGAAGGCGGTGAAGCGCAGCGCGTTCCAGAACCTGGTGTCGCGCAGGATGGCGACGTAGTTGCCGAGGCCGATGTAGCTATGCTCGCCCATCAAGGGCCAGTTGTGCAGCGACATCCACGCCGTCATGCCGAGCGGGATCAGGAAAAAGACGACGACCAGCGCGACAGCCGGCGCGACATAGAGCAGGCCGATCCATTGTTGGCGGCTGGCGCGCTGGTCGTCGTCTTTTTCCTGATCCCGCTCGGCATGACGGCGTGGAT
>NZ_RZRK01000990.1:0-1986 GCF_003997835.1 Mesorhizobium sp. M7A.F.Ca.CA.004.12.1.1 | reverse complement strand
GCTGCCGCTCGGTCATCCGCTCGTCGGCGCCGACATTATCAGCATTGGCGACATTGCCTCCGAAACGCTGATCATGCTGACCGTCGACGAGATCGAGGAGAATACCGGCAAGCTGCTGACGGCAATCGGCGCCAAGCCGCATGTCGCCTTCCGCACCCGTTCCGTGGAAGCCGTGCGCAGTCTGGTCGCCACCGGCGCCGGTGTGGCGCTGCTGCCCGACCTCGTCTACCGGCCCTGGTCGCTGGAAGGCGACCGCATCGAATCGCGCGATATTTCCGGCTCCTTGCCGGTGGTCCAGGTCGGCATGGTCTGGCGGCGCGGCTCCGGTCTGCCGCAGGCCGCGCGCGATTTCATCGGTCTTGCCCAGTCGCAACGGACGGTTCGCCAGCGTCCCTGAGAGATCGGCTGCCAACCTATCGGAAAAACCGATATCGCCCTTCTGATAAATGAATTTGCGAAACCGGAATTTTCAAAGCACTTTCCGGTTCAGGGACCAAAGCCGCCATCAGAGCGGCATCAAGCCCAACGGACGAACTGACAGTTTTCAGTCCGCGCGTGACCCCTAGCGAAGACCGAAACCGGCCTTCGGGGCCAGGCGCCTAAATGGGAGATCGACAATGAATTCATTCCTGAAGTCGTGCACTGCTCTGACGGTCGCGCTGACCTTCTCCGGTCAAGCCGTCGCCCAGGTCAAGGAACTTGGCAAGGGCGAGGGCCAGGTCAATATCGTTGCCTGGCCGGGCTACATCGAGCGCGGCGAAACCGACAAGGGCTATGACTGGGTGACCTCCTTCGAGAAGGAGACCGGCTGCAAGGTCAACGTCAAGACCGCCAACACCTCCGACGAGATGGTCTCGCTGATGAATGAGGGCGGTTTCGACCTCGTCACGGCTTCGGGCGATGCTTCGCTGCGCCTCGTTGCCGGCAAGCGCGTGCAGCCGATCAACACCGATCTCATCCCGAGCTGGAAAACGGTCGACGAGCGCCTCAAGGACGCGCCGTGGTTCACCGTTGGCGGCGCCCATTACGGCGTTCCCTACCAGTGGGGTCCGAACGTCCTGATGTACAACACCGACGTGTTCAAGGAAGCTCCCAAGAGCTGGAATGTCGTCTTCGAGGAAATGAAGCTGCCGGACGGCAAGTCCAACAAGGGCCGCGTCCAGGCCTATGACGGGCCGATCCACGTCGCGGACGCCGCCAACTATCTGATGTTCCACAAGCCGGAACTCGGCATCAAGGATCCCTACGAATTGAACGAGGACCAGTACAAGGCGGCACTCGACCTGCTGCGCGTCCAGCGCACGCTGGTCGGCCGCTACTGGCATGACGCCGCCATTCAGGTCGACGATTTCCAGAACGAGGGCGTCGTCGCTTCCGGCTCGTGGCCTTTCCAGGTCAACACGCTGGTCGCCGCCAAGAAGCCGATAGCGTCCACCATTCCGGAGGAGGGTGCGACCGGTTGGGCCGACACCACGATGATGGAAGCCGATTCGGCCAACCCCAACTGCGCCTATATGTGGATGGAACATTCGCTGTCGCCCAAGGTGCAGGGCGACGTCTCGGCCTGGTTCGGTTCGCTGCCCGTGGTGCCCGCCGCCTGCAAGGGCAATGAGCTTTTGACCGACGAGGGCTGCAAGACCAACGGCTACGAGAACTTCGACAAGATCAAGTTCTGGAAGACCCCGGTGTCGAAATGCGCCACCCAGAACGACCAATGCGTGCCGTACTACCGCTGGGTGTCGGACTATATCGGCGTCATCGGCGGAAGGTGATTCCGCGCTTCGCCTGAGAGTGCAGCGCCGCCCCTCACCTTGCCCTCTCCCCGTGAAGAAGCGGGGAGAGGGGGGTCACCGGCCTTGGAGTGCTTCCCTTCTCCCCGTCACTGTACGGGGAGAAGGTGCCGGCAGGCGGATGAGGGGCAGCGCAAACGCCCGCTAGAAGAACGCTGCACCGCAGCCCGAATTGATTTGCCTGACAGATCAGGAC
>NZ_RZRK01000098.1:0-11417 GCF_003997835.1 Mesorhizobium sp. M7A.F.Ca.CA.004.12.1.1 | reverse complement strand
CGCCACGAACGTGCGCAAAACATCGAGATCGAGCAGCGGCAGCGGATGATTGAGCGGGGCGTTCATGGCAACCGACCTTCAATTTTTCTGATACAAAACATCATTCCATTTCGTTTGATTGAACATCAGATTGGGAGGATAGTCAACTCCATCGAAGCAGTAGCTGCCACAAGCAGCCATGAAACGACCTCGACACAGACCTGCATTCGACACGAAATGAAGTTGAAACAAACCCGCAGTAGCCAACTCGCTGTCTGGCACTCGCCAACCCAAAGGAGAAAGAGATGTCTATCCTGTCGTCCCTTGGTCGCATCGCGACCGAATTCAGCGCGGCGCGCGCCCGCTACCAGACTGAACGCGCTATCCGCTCCCTGCCGATCGAACTGCAGAAGGACATCGGCTGGCCTGAAGCTTCCGATACCAAGACCGGTACTCGCAACGGCGTCGGATCCTGGGCTGGAGCAAAGTAGATCGTGTGTACCATGTGCTGAAGGCCTGCCGCGCAAACCGCCCGGCAGGCCTTCTCTATTTTATTTGCACTCAAATGAATTTTTAGAGCCATGTTTCCAGCGCATGACGCATATGAGAAAGCCGCATAGCAGCCCTCTTTTCAATTAATCCCTTGTAAATAATCGTAAATTTTGGGCACCTTGCCCAAATCTGTCGCAACCGATGTCGCATTTCATATCAAGCGCTTCGCTTTTGCGATTTAGTTTCTGCTTACACAAGCCTATATCGGCGCCAGCAAACGAGCTGCCCCACTCCATCAAGCGAAGGCGACCCGTCTGAGCAACAAATGGAGATGATTATGAAGCTTTTTGCACGCCTCTTTGCCCGCCGCGAAATGAACCTGACCACCGCCCTCGAGCGTCAGCGTCTCGCCAACACCATGCCCGGCCAGACCGGCGCCATGAATGCGGCCCGCCTCGGCTTCGTCGCCTGAAGATTTTTAGGGGCAGCGCATCCCTGCCGCTGCTTTAAAACTGTAACGCCGCCTGGCTCCAGCCAAGGCGGCGTTTTTGTTTTGCGCGCAGGCAGTACGTTGCCCGTCCCTTGAACAGTTCGTGCCACTTCCAGGGCTCGCTGCACGCCGATTGCCCGTTTGCGACCCATGTCGCAAATTTAATCTCGTCGTAGCGGCGTAGCCGATTGACAGACATGGTTTTTCCTGATGTCGCTATGCTATTCGCGACATCCTGTTCGCGCCATGGCTGTGTGAGGTTCCCTTGAACGCCGTAAAGCATCCGATCAAGCGATCGTTTGTATTCTTCCTTATTCCCGATTTCACCATGATCGCTTTTGCGACCGCGCTCGACCCGTTGCGTTCGGCCAATCGCATGCTCGGCTACGAGGCCTATCGCTGGCGCCTCGCCAGCATCGACGGCAAGCCGGTGCGCGCCTCGAACGGGGTCGAATGCGCGGTCAACACCTCGCTCGAGGACGAGCGCAAGAAGATGGCAGGCCCCGACCGGCCGAACATGGCCATCGTCTGCAGCGGCATCAATGTCGAGCGCTACCAGAACAAGTCCGCCTTCGCCTGGCTGCGCGAGGAATACAATCGCGGCGTCGCCGTCGGCGGCCTGTGCACCGGCGCGCATATCCTCGCCGCCGCCGGCCTGCTGTCCAACAAGCGCTGCGCCATCCACTGGGAGAACCTGCCGGGCTTTTCCGAAGCGTTCCCGAAGGCCAACGTCTTTGCCGACCTCTTCGAGATCGACCAGAACATCTACACCTGCGCCGGTGGCACCGCCGCACTCGACATGATGCTGAAGCTGATCGGCGACGACTTTGACGAGAACCTCGTCAACCGCGTCTGCGAGCAGGTGCTGACCGACCGCGTGCGCAGCCCCACCGACCGCCAGCGCCTGCCACTTCGCGCCCGCCTCGGCGTCCAGAACTCGAAAGTGCTGACCATCATCGAACTGATGGAGGGCAATCTGTCGGAGCCGCTGTCACTGATCGAGATCGCCGACCATGTCGACCTGTCGCGCCGCCAGATCGAACGGCTGTTCCGCACCGAGATGGGGCGCTCCCCTGCCCGCTACTATCTGGAAATCCGGCTCGACCGCGCCAGGCATCTGCTAATCCAGTCGTCGATGCCGGTGGTCGAGGTGGCGGTCGCCTGCGGCTTCGTCTCGGCCTCGCATTTCTCCAAATGCTACCGAGAACTCTACGCCCGCTCGCCGCAACAAGAGCGCGTCGACCGCAAGCAGCTGCTGGCAGCCTGATCCGACCCGTAACCGGTCTGCGCTCCGCCGCCTGAACCTCAGTAGTCGTCGCAGGTGCATTCCGCCGAGGAGATACGGTCGTTCCAGTCACTACCGCCCAAATTGCGGATCCTGCGCGTGATCTCGATCGAGCGGCCGCCCATCCGAGAATCCTCATAGGCCACGAGCGTGCAGCCGCGGCGGACGATCACCGACGACACACGGTCATTCCAGAACTGGCCGCCACGAAAATTTACGGAATCCTCGGCACCCATGCCGATGGACCGCCCGCGAAAATTCCCGTTCTCGAACATGATGCAGGCAGCCTGGTTGTATTGGGCGCTGGCGACGTCGGCATAAAGCACAGACGCGACTGCGGTCAGGATGGCAAGACGTCTCATCGGTGTTTCCTCGGTTTGGCCGCGCTCCTGGCTGGATCACGCGGCCCGCCCAGTTTGCCACTGCTTCGGTAGCGGAGGCAAGCCTGGAGCGTAAGCCCGAACAGGTAGGCAGCGGGGGCAAGAATGGGAGCCGGTTCGGCCAAAGATCACGCTCAACGGAGAAGAGCTTTAGCGGCTGTCGAACATCCAACTGCGGTTTCGCCACATTTTCTCACCGACCAGACAGTCGGTGGTGGACCTCTCCTGCGCCAATATCACCGGCGGATGCGCGGCTTCTTCCGCCGCCCATTGCGGCGAGGCCGGACCGGCGAGTTCCAGCACCAGCTTGCGGCGAATGGCTTCGGGAAACTGCGTCCAGTCATTGACCGGGATCATGAAGGCTCCGGGACCACCAATGACGCAGTCGCTGTAGTAGCGATCGAGATTGCTGACGTCGTAGGCGCCGGAAAAACCGCCTCGCGTCATCAGCGGCAGGCCATTGATGACGATGCCTTGCTTGATCAGCCCGTCGCGGGTCAGATTGACCGGCGCACCCTGGTTGTTGGGGCCGTCGCCCGAAATGTCGATGACCCGCTTCGTGCCCCGGTAGCCGCTTTCGGCAAACAGGTCGTTGCCGAACTCCAGCGCTCCGGAGATCGAGGTGCGCCGCGCGCTATTGGGCGGCTGCGCCGACAACTGCGCGACCACGCGCTCGGCGTCGGTGCGGCTGGCGATCACCGTCCACGGCACGATGACGCGCTGCCAGGTGGTGCCGGCCCATTCGACATAGGTAACGGCGATCTTGCCATAAGCGCCATCGGCAATGGCTTGCAGCACATTGTCGTGCGTCAGCGCCGCTGCGTAACCGTGACGCTGGATCTCGAGTTCGTCCGGTGACATCGACAGCGAGACATCGACGGCCAGCACCAGCTCGACATCGACGGGCTCGTCAGCAAGGGACGCCGGCGCCAACCAAAGCGTCAGCGCGAACGCGGCACAGCTCGAAAGCAAATGTCTAGCACAGGCAAAAGCAGACATTCCGCAAGGGTAAGCGAAAACCGCCGGCTTAAAAAGAGAAAAGCCCGGCCGGTGGCCAGGCTTTTGCCTTCATGCCTTTTTGCGCTTGCGAGCACTCAGCTGCGCGGCTTCAAATTCTCCGGATCGTAGAGCGGCTTGTAGCCGACGGCGGCGACTTCGACCGGATATGTCTCGCCAAAATACTCGATGGTGAGCTTACGGCCTTCCTGGGCGTACGCCCACGGCAGATAGGCGAGACCTATGTTCTTGCCGATGGTCGGGCCGTAGGCCATCGAGGTGGTGAAGGACCGCCGGCCGAGGTCGTCGACCAGCGTCTCGCCGGTCTTCGGGTCCATTACAGGCATGGTGCCAACGGGATAGCGGGCAACACCTTTGGAATCGACATTACTGGTCATCACCAGCGTGCACAGCATGGCCGGCTGGTGCTCGCGGGCTCGGAACTCTACATGCCTGGCCTTGCCGCAAAAGTCGTTCTCCTTGACCTTCGGACGGGCGAGATCCGCTTCGAGCAGATTGTACTCGGTCAAAAGGTCGGCGTTCTGCAGGCGCAGGCTCTTTTCCATGCGGCGCGTGTTGGCATAGGTCTCGACGCCGAAGGGCATCACGCCGGTCGAGCGCAGGGCGTCCCAGACGGCCAGGCCGTCCTCGTAGCGCATGTGCAGTTCCCAGCCCTGCTCGCCGACATAGGAGATGCGGAAAGCGGTGACATCCTTGCCGCCGATCCGGACCGGCTTGATCGCCGCGAATGGGAAGTTCTCAACAGAGAGCCCGTCCGGATTTTCGACCACCTTCTGCAAGGTCGCCCGGGCGTTCGGCCCCCAGATGCCGATAGTGACGTATTTCTCGGTCACGTCGGTGATAGTGACGTCGAAGCCTTTGTCCTGTGCCGTGCGGCGCATGTACTGGAAGTCGCGTGGACCGGCGTCCGCGCCGTCGATCAAACGACAGCGGTCAGCCATGCGGATGACGGTAAAGTCGGCCCGCACCATGCCTTCCTCGTCGAGGAAGTGGGTGTAGATGCCCTTGCCGATGTTGTTGTCGCCGCCGATCTTGGCCGCGCACAGCCATTCCAGCAGCGCGACATGGTCGGGACCTTCGATGTCATACATGGCGAAATGCGACAGGTTGACGATGCCGCAATCCTCGCTCATGGCGAGATGCTCGGCATTGGAGACGCGCCAGAAATGGCGGTTGTCCCACTCATTCTCGCGCACCGGCACGCGGTTGCCGTATTTCTCCAAAAGGTGCTCGTTGGCGGCATAGCCGTGGGCGCGCTCCCAGCCGCCGAGCTCCATGAAATAACCGCCAAGTTCCTTCTCGCGCTCCCAGAACGGCGAGCGCCTGATGTTGCGGGCCTTGGAGAACGGCTCGCGCGGATGCACCGCCGGATTGTAGACCTTCATCGCGGTCTCGGTGCAGCGATCCCAGATGAATTGCTCCTTGGTCTGGTGCGGATAGAACCGTGCATAGTCGATGGCATGGTGATCGATTGCGGTGCGGCCGTCGGTCATCCAGTCGGCGATCAGCTTGCCCATGCCGGGACCATCCTTGACCCAGATGGCGACGGCATACCAAAGGCCCCGCACCTTCTGGCTTTCGCCCATGGACGGGCCGCCATCAGCCGTCACCTGGAGAAGCCCGTTGAAGGAATGGCTCTCATTGTAGCCGAGTTCGCCGAGGATCGGCGTCAGTTCCATGGCGCGTTCGAGCGGTGCCAGGATCTGCTCCATGTCGAGGTCGCGCTGTGAGGGCGAAAGCCGCGCCTGATCCTTCTCCAGCAGGTCGCGCGGATGGCACAGGCGCGGATTGGTCTCTTCGTAGTAACCCCACTCGATCTGCCCGCCCTCGGCGGTCTTTGGATCGCCGGTGTCGCGCATATAGGCCGAGTTGCCCTGGTCGCGCAGCAGCGGCCAGCCGATCTCCTTGCCCGTGCCGGCGAACTCGTTGTAGGGGCCGAAGAAGGTCAGCGGATGGTCGATCGGCATGACCGGCAGGTCCTCGCCGACCATTTCCGCGATCAGCCGGCCCCAGATCCCGGCGCAGACGATGACATAGTCGGCCTCGATGGTGCCGCGGTCCGTCACCACGCCTGATATGCGGCCGTCCTTGACGACAAGCGACCGAGCCGACGTGTTGGCGAAGGATTTGAGCTTGCCGGACGCTTCCGCCTGATCGACCAGCTTGCCGGCGACCGTCTGCGAGCGCGGGATGACCAGACCGGCATCGGGATCCCAAAGGCCACCCTGGACAATCGCTTCTTCGATGAGTGGAAATTTCTCCTTGATCTCGGCCGGCTCGATCAGGCGGGCGCGCGTGCCAAACGCCTTGGCCGAGGCGATCTTGCGCTTGATCTCCTCCATGCGGCCGTCGTCGCCGACGCGCGCGACCTCAAGGCCGCCGATGCGCGCGTAGTGGCCCATCTTCTCGTAGAAATCGATGGAGTAGAGCGTCGTCCAGCACGACAGGAAATCGTGGCTGGTCGTGTAGCAGAAGTCGGAGGCGTGCGCCGTCGAGCCGATGTCGGTCGGGATGCCCGATTTGTCGATGCCGACAATGTCATCCCAGCCGCGTTCGATCAGGTGATGGGCGATCGATGCGCCGACGATACCGCCCAGGCCGACGATGACGACCTTCGCCTTTTTCGGAAACTCTGCCATTGCCCGCGACTCCAAAGTGATAAAGCGCGCGGACTATAAGGCGGAGCAGCAGCACGATTGAAGCCTGTTTGCGACATTGGCAAAAAGCCGAGCGACCAGACGGCAGAATGCTTCCCGTCGGACCCTTGGCGGTTCGCCTTCCAAGGTGAAGGCTATAACTCAGGCGAAGGCCCAGATGTCCTCGGCCTGGAAGCCGACCTGATAACCTGCTGTCTTCAGCTTGACCACGACCTGGCCGATCTCGGCCGCGGGCAGCGCGCCGACCTCGACCTTGATCATGCCGGGACGGTAGCGCTTGAGGTCGAGCTGTTCGAAGACGATCCAGTCGGCGCCCTCGCAATCGACGAGAAAGGCGTCGATATGGGTGATGCCATTGCGGTCGAGCAGCGTCTGCAAGGTCTCGGATGGCACCTCGATGTCCCTGAGATGCGGCGCGAACTTGTTGAAGTTGGTGTCGGCCTCGCCCCAGGCATTCTTGCCCGACATCAGATTGGTGTCGGTGACCGACGAGCAGCCGATGAACTCGATGGGCAACGTGCCGGCCTCGAGCGCGGCGGCATCGAAAGTGTGGACGGTGATCGTGCCCTTTGTCTTCGTCACCGCCACCGGCTCGATGATGAACCGGCTGGTGTCGGGGTAGTTGGCGCGCAGTCGTTTCTGATTGTACGGCATCGGCTCGACCAGCATCGCGCGTGCGCCAGCTATGCGGTGCAGCCACGGCGTCACATCGTCGAACAGCGCACCGTCGCAGGCACCGACATTGACCATCTGGAACGGTCGCCCTGCCCCACCAAATCGCGCCTTCAGCGCCGCCCTGGCCAGGAACTTCGTGCCGCGCAGCGACGGCCCGCGATCGAGAACACTACTTGGAAGACCAAGCGACAGGGCAACGCGCGCCAGGCTGGATAGCGAACTCATGGCTTGTCTCCGGGAATGATTGGCAAGGGCGCGCGATTCTGGCCACGAGCCGCGGCTGCCCACAGCGCCATGAACGGCGTCGCCAGCAGCAGGAATGGCGGGATCAGATGCGGGAAATAGATGCGCGTGTCGTGGATCGGAAAGACGGTGAACTTCGCCAGCGCGCCGAGCACCAGTGCCGCAAACAGGATGCCGGCGCGGCGGTCGAGGCGGAAGCCGGCGCGGGCGGCGGCAAACCAGCCGGCCAGTGCCAGCACCGACACGCCGACCCAGCTGTTCAGGCTGACGGCACGCAGCAGCGAGGCGGCAAACGCCCTGAGATAGGCGGTGACCGAGAATGGCGGTTCGAACCCGTCCATATTGTAATGCTGCTCAATGCTGGAGAACCACAAATGCGGCCACCAGCCTGGATGATGAGCCCAGTGCGAAATGGCGAAATAGGCGACGAAGGAAGCGGCGAAGCCGGCCAGCGCGCCCCACGCCTTCTGCCGGAACGCAACCAGCAGCACGGCAAAAATGGCAAGAAAAACAATATTGTCTGGCCGCACCATGAAGGCGAGAAAGAGCAGGAGCGCCGTTGCCATCTCGCGACCGCGGACATAGGCGTAGAGCCCGCCGAGCAACAGCGCCGAACACAACAAATCCGGCGTCGAGGCGCGCGCCGCATCGCCGAAATCAGCCATGATCAGCACCGCGCCGACCACAGGCGCCAAGGCCAGTGCCCCTTCGGAGCGCAGCCACATCAGGGCGATCGCGCCGAACAGCAGAACCGAGAACACTGAGACCAGGCGCATCGCCTCGACCGGCGACATCACCGCGCTCATCGTCGACAGTATCTCGGCGTAGAGAAATTTGATCCGGTACATGCCGAGCAGTGAATGGAAGTCGGCGGCATTCTCCGCCATGTGACTGCGGAAGCCGCCGCCATCGTCGGTCAGCGCCTTATAGTCGCCTGCGGACACGCCCGATTTGACAGTGCTGTAGGCATAGTCATGCAGCGCCTGTGCATCGGGATAGGTGCCTTCCTCCGCTATAGCGAGATAGGGCAGCATGTCCCAGTTGGCGTCGGGCATCACCCATGCGGTGAACGCTGTAAAAAGAATGTAAAGCGCGAAAGCCGCCGCGCCGATCGGTGCTGCCAGCCGCGCATAAGTCCCCTCGCCCCACGTCAGAACGGGCTCGGTGAGCCGGTCGACTGGGTTTTGTGGAGCGGGCGACTTGGTCAGCATCGTTGTATCCAGCGAGCGCTTAACGGACCTGGCTTTTGACGAAATCCTTCACGATTCCCACGATGCCGCGCGACAGCAGGCTGTCGAAGGCATCGACGAAGCGGTCGACATGCTCGCGCTGGCAGATCAGCGGCGGCTCGAGCCGGATGACGTTGCGGTTGTATTCGGTGAAGGCGACTAACACATCGTAGTCGCGCAGCAGCAGCGCCCCGATGAAGCCCGACAGCGAACCCTTCAGCTTGTCGTCGAGCACGCTGACGATCGGCCGCAGCACCATCGGCAAGGTCTGCGAGAAGTCGTGGAACTCCAGGCCGATCATAAAACCCTTGCCGCGCACCTCCTTGATGATCTTCGGGTACTTTTCCCTGAGCGCCTGCAGGCGCTGCAGCAAATAGTCGCCGGTGACGGCGGCATTGTCGATCAGCCCCTCGTCGTAGAGCACGTTGAGCCCCTCGATCGAGGTGACGCAGGCCTCGCCCATGCCGCCGAAGGTCGCCATGGCATGGATCATCGCCGTTTTCGGCGTGCCATAGGCCTTCATATAAACCTCGCGCCGCGCGATCATCGCGCCGACCGCGGCCTTGCCGGCGCCAAGCGATTTGGCCAGCGCCGTCACATCGGGAATGACGCCGTAATGCTCGAAAGCATAGAAGCGGCCTGACCGGCCATAGCCGCACTGCACTTCGTCGGCGACCCACAACACGCCATACTGGTCGCACAGTGCGCGCAGCTTCTGCCAATATTCGGCCGGCGCCTGGATGATGCCGCCACCGCCCTGGATGGTTTCAAGCACGATGACCCCGACCTCCGGATCGGAGCGGAACAGGCGCTCGACCGCCTCGATGTCGGCAAACGGGATGCGGACCGTGTTTTCGGCCACCTTGAAGTCCGCGCGGTAAAGCTGCCCGTCGGTGATGCCCAGCACGCCTTTGGTCTTGCCGTGGAAGGAATTCTCGGCATAGACGATCTTCGGCCGCTTCGGACCGGCCGCGCGCTCGGCGAGCTTCACCGCCGCTTCCATCGCTTCCGAACCGGACGAGCCCAAAAATACCATGTCGAGATCGCCGGGCGAGCATTTGGCGATGTTGTGCGCAAGCGCTGCCGCATATTGCGACATGAAGGCGATGGCGATTTCCTGGCGCTTCTCCTCCTGGAATTTCTTGCGTGCTTCCAGGATGCGCGGATGATTGTGGCCGAAGGCCAGCGAACCGAAGCCGCCGAAGAAGTCGAGGATCTTGCGGCCGTTCTGGTCGATGTAGAACATGCCTTCGGCACGCTCGATCTTGATCTTGTGGAAACCGAGCAGCTTCATGAAGTGCAGCTGGCCGGGGTTGAGATGCGCCTTGAACAGGTCGGTCATGCGGGCAACGTCCATCGCCTTGGCCTGCTCGACGCTGATCAAATCGGGCTTGGCGATAGTGGCGGGCGACAGCGACGGCGCGCTGACCATGGTGCGCAAATTGGTCTGTTCGGGCTTGGCCATGACGGTCATTTCAATCTCCTGTCTGCACGCACGACCAGGATCGAGCGCAACGAAAGCTGTTTTTGCGAGCCGCTATTCGGCGGGCACATGTTTGGTGGCGACTGCGTGGCCGGCTTTCTTGGCGCGGTACTCGCTATAGGCGGCGATCAGCATGTCCTCGTCGCGATATTGCGGCACCCAGCCGAGCTGGCGCCCGGCCTTGGACACGTCGAGCACGCAGTCCTCGTCGGCGATCAGATACTGTTCCGGGTCCATGATCGGCATGTTCAAGAGGTCGAGCAGGTCCAGCGTGCACTTGACCGCCCAGCCCGGTGTCGGGATCAGGATCGATTTCGAGCCGGCATGCCGGATCAAATCGCCGAGCAATTTCTTGACCGGCGGCGGGTTGAGCGAACCCAGATTATAGGCCTCATTAGGCACGCCGGCCTTCCAGGCCGCGCGCGCGGCCTCGGCGCAGTCGAACACCGAGATGAACTGATAGGGGTTCCTGCCCGAACCGATCATCGGCACCGGAAAATTCCAGTCGATCAGCTTGAACAGCTTTTCCAGGATGCCGAGCCGGCCTGGGCCGATGATCAGGCGCGGGCGAAACAGCGAGATCGACATGCCGCGCTTGCGCCATTCGGCCGCCAACTCCTCTGTCTTCTGCTTCGACCAGCCATATTCGCCCAGCGGCGCCACCGGGTGCTCCTCGGTCATCGGCTGCGTGACCGTGTGGCCGTAGATCATGTCGGTCGTGTAGTGGACGAGTTTTGACGCACCGGCTCTGTCCATGGCCTGCATGATGTGCTCGGTCCCATGAAAATTCACCGGGAAGAAGAAATCGTGCCGCTTGGAGCGCACCTGGATCGGCGACAGCATCTTGGCCGACAGATTATAGACCATGTCGTCGGCCTTCAGCCCAACCGCCGCGACCGATGCCGGATCGATGACGTCGCACTGGACAAAGCGGACAGTGCGGTAATGCGGCAGGTCGCTCTTGACGATATCGGCGACGACGACCTCTTCACCATCGGCCACAAGTTTCGGGGCGAGATGGCGGCCGACGAAACCGTCGCCGCCGAAAATCACATGTCTCATCTAACGATCTCGTTTGCTTGGATCTTGTCAGGCGTGATGGAAGCCGTCTGGTCTTCATGCCCTCGCTCGCCCAAATCCCGGCCACTTTGGGCGATCAGCACCGTGCCGACGCAGATGAAGGCGATGCCGGCGATGCGCCAGCCATTGAGGTCCTCGCGGAAGACGAAATAAGCGAAGATGGCGACGGCAACATAGGCGAGGCTGAGGAACGGATAGGCGAAGGAGAGCTCGACCTTGGACAGCACATAGAGATGCGATGCCATCGAGATGACGAAGGTACACAGGCCAAAGAACACCCAGGGGCTGAAAACGATCTGCAGCAACTTGACGAGCGGATTGACGCCCTCAAACGAGATCGGCCCGAGCGACATCATGCCTTGCTTCAGCATCAGCTGCGCGGCGGCATTGGTCACCACTGTAAAGAG
>NZ_RZRK01000989.1:0-1989 GCF_003997835.1 Mesorhizobium sp. M7A.F.Ca.CA.004.12.1.1 | reverse complement strand
GTGCGGAGGTGGGCGACGAGGCGGTCGTTCATCCGGGCACCCATGCCATCGGCTTCACCGGCAGTTCTGTCACAGGCGCGACGATCGCCCGGCGTGGAGCGGGCAAGCCGCTTCTGCTCGAAATGGGCGGCAACGGTCCGACCATCGTGCTGGCCGATGCCGATATCGACATGGCCGCCGCCCAGGTCGGGGCCGGCTGCTTTGCCAATGCCGGGCAGATCTGCACGGCCACCGAACGCGTGCTGGTGCATAAATCCGTCCATGACCGTTTCATCGAAGGTCTCGTGAAAGCGGCCGCGCAGGTGAAAATGGGCGACCCTTTCGATCCCGCGACGACGATGGGTCCGATCAACAATGCGGTGGCCGTCGACAAGGTACTCAGCCACATCGCGGACGCCCGCGCGCGTGGCGCCGAGATCGTTACCGGCGGCAATGTGGCGTCGGGTTTTGCCACCAATCTCTATTTCGAGCCGTCGATCGTCACAGGACTGACCCGGGAAAGCCTGCTCAATGTCGAGGAATCCTTCGGGCCGATCGCACCCGTGCTGACCTTCGAGACCGACGAGGAGGCGATGGAACTTGCGGCGTCCAGCCCCTACGGTCTGTCGGCCGCGGTCTTCACCAGCACCATCAAGAACGCCTTTGCCTTTGCTGAAAGCCTGAAGGTCGGCATCGTCAACATCAACGAGATGAGCTGCTATTGGGAGCCGCATATTCCTGCCGGCGGCGCCGCCGGGACGCAGAGCGGCCTCGGCCGCACCGGGGGCCGGCACACGCTGATGGAAATGTGCGACCTGAAGACGATTACCGTGGATATCACCCGCTGACTCCAAGGCCCGCGCCTTGTGCGCGGGCTTGCCCTCGAGCTGTCAGATGGACCGGCGCAGGCTGTCGGCCATTTTTTCGCCAATCATGATCGAGGTGAGATTGGTGTTTGCCTGGCAATCGAGCGGCATGATCGACGCATCGATAACCCGCAGTCCTTCCAAACCGTAGACCCGGCATTCCGGATCGACCACGGCCTCGCCGAGCCTTCCCATGCAACAGCCTCCGATCCCATGCTGCGCATCGGAAGACTGCGCCAGCAGGAAATTGTCGACCTCCTCGTCGCTTGCCGTTTCGAGCCATGACAAAGGCAGATCGGAATCCCCCAGCAGGACGCGCTCGGCGATCGCCTGGATCGGCGCCTGCCGGGCAATCTCGCCAAGGTGGCGATAGGCGATACGCATGCGCTGGAGATCCATTGGATCGTCCAGCATGTTCTCTTCCACGAGCGGCTGGTCGAAAGGGTTGGCGGAACGCAGTTGCACGGTGCCGCGGCTCTTGGCCTCCATCAGGATCAGATTGACCATGGCCTCGCCGAACTGGGCGCTGTCGGACTCCACGCCGATGCCGCCATGGTTCATGGCGACGTAGAGAATGTCGTCGCGCTCAGCGCCCGGCACGCCCGAACTCATCCGCACACAGCAGTTGGTATGCCGCGCGTCGAGATCGGTCGCCTTGAATCCCGGCTTCAGCTTCAGTTCGATGCGGCAATAAGGATGGTCGAAGAAACCTTCGCCGACCGGCAGGTCGGCAAGCACCTCGATGTCCTTTCGTTTCAAGAGAGCCGCAGGGCCGATGCCCGAGCGCTGCAGGATGACCGGAGAGTGGATGGCGCCGGCCGAGACGATGACCAGCGGCGCCTCGAATTTGCGAACCTGCCCGGCCACGATGGCCAAAACGCCGATCGCTTTCCTGCCATCGAAAAGCACCTTGTCCACCGTCGCCTGCCCGATGATGGTAAGGTTCGGCCGGTCGCGGGCAGCTTCCAGATAGCCGTCATTGACCGACACGCGCTTGCCGGCTCGACTGTTGATGGGATAGGTGCAAGCCCCTTCGGCATCCGGAGCATTGAGATCGTCATGCCAGGGATGGCCGAGAGCCATCGCGCTTTGGCGCATGGCCTTGTCGACGCTGCCCCAGCTTTCGACAGGCGCGCGGTAGATC
>NZ_RZRK01000988.1:0-1994 GCF_003997835.1 Mesorhizobium sp. M7A.F.Ca.CA.004.12.1.1 | reverse complement strand
GCGATGGCCTGCGGGTCGCCGGCGCCATGCTCCTGGCGGCGCTGATCGCTATGGCGCTGTCGGCGCCGCTGCTGTTCCCCGGCGACCCGCAGGCCATCGCCGGCCCGGCGCTGCTGCCGCCGTTCCAGGACTGGTCGCTGCCGCTCGGCACCGACCGGCTTGGCCGCGACGTGCTGGCCGAGCTTTTTCATGGCGCCCGCACATCGCTGGCTGTCGGGCTCGCGGCCGCGGCCGCCGCACTTGTCGTCGGCGCCGTGGTCGGCACGTTGGCCGGCTTTGCCGGCGGCCTCGTCGACGAGGTGCTGATGCGCATCACCGACGCCTTCCAGACCGTGCCGAGCTTCCTGCTGGCACTGGCCTTCGTCAGCGTCGTCGGACCGTCGCTCGGCGTCGTCGTGATTGCCATCGCGCTCGGCACCTGGACCGGACCAGCCCGGGTCGCCCGCGCGGAAGTCCTCTCCATTCGCGAACGCGATTATGTCGCCGGGGCCAGGGTCATCGGCATGCACCCGCTGGCGATCGCCTTTCGCGAGGTGCTGCCCAATGCCCTGCCGCCGGTGCTGGCGATGTCGTCGGTGATCGTCGCCGCCGCGATCCTCACCGAAGCGGCGTTGTCGTTCCTCGGCCTGGGCGACCCCAACCGGGTCACCTGGGGCGGAATGATCGCCGAAGGCCGCGCTGTCCTGCGTACCGCGCCCTTCCTGTCGATTGTCCCGGGCATAGCGCTGGTGCTGACCGTGCTCGGCGTCTATCTCGCCGGCGAAGGCATTGTCGAGACGACAGCGGTCAGGAGAGACCTGTCGTGACCACGCTCGCTTCGATCCGCGACCTGACGGTGACCTACCGGCGTGACGGCAATGAGGTGGCAGCGCTGAGGAGTGTAGGCCTCGATATTGCCAATGGCGAACGCCTCGCCATCATCGGCGAAAGCGGTTCAGGCAAAAGCACGCTGGCACTGGCGATTGCCGGGCTGTTGCCTGCGTCCGCCAAGGTTGATGGGCGGATCGATTGGTTCTTACATCCGCCGTTGGGCGCCAAGGCGCCCCCCTCTGTCCTGCCGGACATCTCCCCCTCAAGGGGGGAGATTGGCAGTTCCCCCGCAGGCCCTCTTTCTGCATCTCTGGCGATGGGCGAAAGTGGAGACAAGGGCGTAATCTCCCCTCTTGAGGGGGAGATGTCCGGCAGGACAGAGGGGGGCCTCGTAAGGCGCAAAGTCCGAAAGTCTTCCCTCAAACAGAGCTACATCCCCCGCCTCGGCCGCGACATCGGCTTCGTCTTCCAGGACCCCTCCGCCAGCCTCGATCCTGTCATGACCATCGGCAAGCAAATCGCCGAAGTAGCGCGCACGCATCTCGGCCTCACCTGGTCCCAGTCCTATGCCAAGGCCAAAAGCCTGCTGGAGCGCGTCCGCCTGCCGGACCCGGACTCAGCCTTGCGCGCCTTCCCGCATCAGCTTTCCGGCGGCCAGAAGCAGCGTGTGGCGATCGCCGCAGCCATTGCGGCCGGTCCGAAATTGCTGATCGCCGACGAAGCGACCAGCGCGCTCGATACCATCGTACAGGCCGAGATCGTCGCCTTGATCCGACGCCTGGTGACCGAGGACGGCATGACGCTGCTGTTCATCAGCCATGACATCGCGCTGGCGGCCGATCTTGCCGACCGCATCGCCGTTTTCCGTCATGGCCAGTTGGTCGAGCTTGGCATGACGGCGCAGATTGTCGGCGCCCCGGCCCAGCCCTATACGCGTGCATTGCTCGACGCCCATATAGGCCTCGACACCAGGCCGTTGCTGGACCGAGCCGGGCTCCACGCATGAGCCTGCTGGCGGTGTCCAACCTGACCAAGCGCTACCGTCGCGGCGACAAGACTATCGCTGCCGTCGACGATGTCTCCTTTCACATCGACCCCGGTGAGACGCTGGCGTTGGCGGGACCTTCCGGCAGCGGCAAGTCGACGATCGCGCGGTTGGTGCTGCGATTGATCGAGCCGGACGC
>NZ_RZRK01000987.1:0-1995 GCF_003997835.1 Mesorhizobium sp. M7A.F.Ca.CA.004.12.1.1 | reverse complement strand
CCTCCAACATCGGCAAGATGCTCGACCCGATCGCCGACAAGCTGCTGGTCGCCACATGCCTGCTGCTGCTGGCCGCCGATACCGATCGCCATGCGGGCATTGCCGGCTGGTCGTTGTGGGCGGCGATCATCATCCTGTGCCGTGAAATCCTGGTTTCGGGCCTGCGCGAGTATCTGGCGGCGCTGAAAGTCTCGGTGCCGGTGACGCAGTTGGCAAAATGGAAAACCGCGATCCAGATGGTCGCCATAGCGTTCCTCTTGGCCGGACCGGCCGGCGACAAGATCTTTCCGCTGACCACGCAGACCGGGCTGGTTCTGCTGTGGATCGCGGCGTTGGTCACGCTCTACACCGGCTACGATTATTTCCGCGCCGGCCTCAAGCACATCATGGACGAGTGAGATGACGACACGGCTCATCTATTTTGCCTGGGTGCGCGAACGCATCGGCATGGCTGAGGAGGATGTCGACCTGCCTGCGGGCATCGAGACGGTGACCGATCTCCTGCGCTGGCTGAAATCGCGCGGCGATGGCTACGAGCACGCTCTGCAATATCCCGACGTGATCCGCGTCGCCATCAACCAGGAACATGTCGAGCACCGCGAGAAGATCGCGGGCGCCCGCGAAATCGCGCTGTTCCCGCCGATGACCGGGGGCTGACATGAGCGGCGCGGTCTTGCCTGTCGTGCGCATTCAGCGCCAGGATTTTGACGTCGCCGCCGAGATCGCCAGACTGACGCAAGGCCGCGCCGATATCGGCGCCGTGGTGACCTTCTCCGGCCTTTGCCGCGACGAGCAGGGCGCGCTCTCAGCGCTCGAGCTCGAACACTACCCCGGCATGGCCGAAGCGGAAATCGCCCGCATCGCTGTTGAAGCGGTCGAGCGTTGGCCATTGCAGGGGCTCACCGCCATCCACCGCCACGGGAAGATCGCGCCCGGCGAGAACATCGTGCTGGTGGTGGCAGCCTCGGCGCATCGCCATGCGGCGTTCGAGGCGGCGAATTTTCTGATGGACTATCTCAAATCGCGCGCGCCTTTCTGGAAGAAGGAGCATCGGGCTGACGGCTCGGAGGGTGGCTGGGTCGAGGCCAAGGAAGCCGATGCAAACGCCGCGCAACGCTGGTATCAGTCCGAATAAGATCCGCCGCAGCCATGCATTGACCGCAATCCTTTGGCCAATTGGCGGGATTGGTCAGCCTCGGCATTGGCAGCCCGGGGCATTGGCAGCCCGGGGTGAGGGAGATGGTCATGCTGGACAGGATCGCGGAGTTCTTGATCTTCGGTTTCGTGCCTCTGGTCGTCGGCATATTGGCCGTTCCGGAGCAGTCTGTTGCCGCTGAAAGGGCCGTGAGAGGCGAGGTGATCTATCGCGAGCGCATTGCCTTGCCGCCCAGTGCCGTGCTCTCCGTCCAGCTGGCGGACGTGTCGCTGGCCGACGCGCCGGCCACCATCATCGGTGAGCAGCAAGTAAAGCCGGCAGGCCAGGTGCCGATCAGCTTCGAGATCAAATTCGACCCTTCGGTCATCCGGTCGCAGATGACTTACGCGTTGCAAGCCCGCATCACCGTCGACGACAAGCTGCTGTTCATCTCCGATATGCGCCATCAGGTCGATCCGTTGGCCGACGTGCCGCAGACCATCATGCTGAAGATGGTCACCCCGAGTGCCGAGCCGACGGCTTCCGTCTTCGACCAGCTCTGGCTGGTCGACTATATCGACGGCATCGGCGCTATTAGTGCCCCGCAAGCGACGTTCAGGGTCAGCGGGGCCGGCAAGGCGGGCGGCAGCGGCCCCTGCAACACCTATTTCGCCACCGCCAAACTCGATGGCCAAACGATCGCGATCAGGGACATCGGCTCGACCTACAAGGCCTGTGCGCCCGAGGTGATGGCCGAGGAAAAGGCGCTGTTCGATGCGTTGGCCAAGGCGGCGTCATACCGTGTCGATGCCGGAAAGCTCATCATTGTCGACAAGGATGGCCGCGAGATCCTGCGCTTC
>NZ_RZRK01000986.1:0-1998 GCF_003997835.1 Mesorhizobium sp. M7A.F.Ca.CA.004.12.1.1 | reverse complement strand
GCCCCAGGCGGAATGTTCCGTGGCGTAGGTTTCCATGTCGGCCGCCGGTAAGTCCCAGCACAGGCCGCCGCACCAGCTCAGCGGCAGGTCGGGCAGGTCCTGCGCCAGCCGCGACCATTCGGCCATGGCGCGGGTGCGCAGCCGGAAATAGGGCTCCGGATTGCCCCAGCTGGCGTTGATCCAGGCGAACGAATTTGGCGTCGCCACCCCACCGGCAGCACTGTCGGCAATCACCGTCACTTGCGCACCCGCTCTGCTCAGATGCCAGGCGGTGGAGGCACCGATGATGCCGGCGCCGATGACGATTACTTGTTTCGCCGCAGTCATGCTTGCTCCTCTGCCTCGTCATCCGGAGGGATGTTCATCCAGTGCCATCCCGGCAGCCGCTTGCCAACATCGCGCAGCGTAAAATATGCGGCAATGCACTGGCCGGAGCCACAGCACGACTGAGCTGTATGCTCTGACGGTGAGGCGGCGATCAGCAGCGCCCGAGCCGCCGGACCGGTCGACAGGCCGGCACTGCGCTGCTAGAAGCCCGGCCTGTCACACGGAAATCCCAGAGAATGCCCGAAGCAATAGAAGAAGAAGTGGCACGCCGCCGCACCTTCGCGATCATCGCGCACCCGGACGCCGGCAAGACGACGCTCACCGAAAAGCTGCTGCTGTTCGGCGGCGCCATCCAGCTCGCCGGCGAGGTCAAGGCCAAGAAGGACAAGATCCAGACGCGGTCCGACTGGATGAAGATCGAGCGCGAGCGCGGCATCTCGGTCGTCACCTCGGTGATGACCTTCGAGTATGAGGACAATGTCTTCAACCTGCTCGACACGCCCGGCCACGAGGATTTCGCCGACGACACCTACCGCACGCTGTCGGCGGTCGACTCGGCGGTCATGGTCATCGATGCCGCCAAGGGCATCGAGCCGCGCACACTGAAACTGTTCGAAGTCTGCCGGCTGCGCGACATTCCGATCATCACCTTCATCAACAAGATGGACCGCGAAAGCCGCGATCCGTTCGAGATTTTGGACGAGATCGAACAGAAGCTGGCGCTGGATACTGCCCCCGTCACCTGGCCGATCGGCCGCGGCAAGAATTTTGCCGGCACCTATCATCTGGCGCTGAATGCCGTGCGCGGGGGCGACGCGGAGAAAGAACGCACGCCGGTCAACGGTCCCGATTCCAACCGCGTCGCCGGCCTGCTGCCGGAAAACGAGCGCGAAGCCTTCATCGAGGAACTGGAGCTCGCGCGAGAAGCGTGCAGACCCCTTGATATAGAAGCCTTCCGCGAGGGCCATCTGACGCCGGTCTATTTCGGTTCGGCGCTGCGCAATTATGGCGTGCGCGACCTGATCGAGGCACTCGGCGCTTTTGGACCGCCGCCGCGCGCGCAGGAGGCGGACACCCGCAAGGTCGAGGCGACCGAAGAGAAGATGACGTCCTTCGTCTTCAAGATCCAGGCCAACATGGATCCCAATCACCGCGACCGCATTGCCTTCGTCCGCGTCTGTTCGGGTAAGCTCGAGCGCGGCATGAAGGCCAAGCTGGTGCGCACCGGAAAACCGATGTCGTTGTCGGCGCCGCAGTTCTTCTTTGCCCGGACCCGCGTTACCGCTGACGAGGCTTTTGCCGGTGATGTCGTCGGCATCCCCAACCATGGCACGCTGCGCATCGGCGACACGCTGACCGAAGGCGAGGAGATACTGTTCCGCGGCGTTCCGAATTTCGCCCCGGAAATCCTGCGTCGTGTGCGCCTCGGCGACGCGATGAAGGCGAAAAAACTCAAGGAAGCGCTGCACCAGATGGCAGAGGAGGGCGTCGTGCAGCTGTTTTCGCCGGAGGATGGCTCGCCGGCCATCGTCGGCGTCGTCGGCGCGCTGCAGCTCGACGTGCTGAAGGAACGGCTGAACTTCGAATACACGCTGCCGGTCGAATTCGAGATGTCGCGGTTTTCAGTCTGCCGCTGGATATCGGCCGACGACAAAGCCGAGACGCTTCGCT
>NZ_RZRK01000985.1:0-1998 GCF_003997835.1 Mesorhizobium sp. M7A.F.Ca.CA.004.12.1.1 | reverse complement strand
ACTGACGCGCATCCGTATCGCCGTCAGCTCGACACCGAAATAAAGGCCGTTGTGCCTGATATCGGCGACCGCGCCACGCCGGCTCTGCAGGGCGCGCAGCAGCTCAGCCGTATAGGCGCCGACATTGCGCGCATTCTCGATCAGTCCTTCACCTTCGATCACCTCCAGAACGGCGAGGCCGACGGCGGCAGCGACCGGATTGCCGCCAAAAGTGTTGAAGTAACCGGTGTTCGAGCCGAAGGAGGCGACAAGTTGCGGCCGCACCAGCACGGCACCCATCGGGTGCCCATCGCCGATCGGCTTGCCCATCGTGATGATGTCGGGCTCGATTCCATAATTGGCGAAACCCCACATTCCCTGGCCAAGCCGGCCGAAGCCGGACTGGACTTCATCGGCGATGATGATGCCGCCGGCCTTTTTGATGTGATCCGCCGCTTCGCGCATCACCGCCGCATCCGGAAAGAAAATACCGTCGCTGGAAAAGGCCGAGTCGAGAAGCAGCGCTGCCGGCCGGATATTCTTTGCGCGCATATCTTCGATGGCGGCCGCGACATTTCTGGCGAAATCATGCGCGGCCCGGCCATGGTCGCGGAACGTGTCCGGCGCTGTCACGGTGCGGTGCTGCGCGGGCACGCCCTTTGCCCCGACCGCCGCCGGCGACAGCTGCGCCGTCGCGATGGTGGCGCCGTGATAGGCAAAGTCGGTGATGATCACCCCGGTGCCGCCGCTGGAATGCTGGGCGATGCGGATGGCGAGGTCGTTGGCCTCGCTGCCGGTGCAGGTGAACATGGCATGACCGAGGTGGGCCGGCACGGTGCCGAGAAGTTTCTCCGCGTAGTCGAGGATGATCTCGCTGAGATAGCGTGTGTGGGTGTTGAGCGTGGCGGCCTGCGCCGACAGCGCCTCGACGACACGCGGATGGCAGTGTCCGACCGAGGCGACGTTGTTATAGGCGTCGAGGAATCTGCGACCCTGGGCATCGTAGAGCCACACACCGCTGCCACGCACCAGATGGATCGGGTTGCGGTAGAAGGCGCGGTAAGTCGGCCCGAGCAGCCTGGCGCGGCGCTCGAGCAGCGCGCGCTCCGATGCAGCCGCGTCGGCATTTGAAGGATATGGCGAGGACTGGGACACGAGCATTTACTCCGGATTGGAATTGTCGAGAAAATAGCGGCGGGCATCGGTGGATGACAGACCATCCAGCTTTTCAAGCGAGGCCCAGACCTCGGTGGCGAGGCGCAGCACATAGTCGCGCTTGGCCGGGAAGCGCTCGGCCTGCCAACTGGCGATGTTGACGATGAGCGCAAGGCGGGCACGGATCAGATTGAAGAGAATGCTGATCTCTTCCTCCTCGAGCGGCTGCACGGACTGATAGCCGGCGACGAAGCGCGCGGCCGGCGCCAGCGGATGGCCTTGCGCCGGCCAGCGATAGACGGCGCCGATGGCGAGGTCGCAGATCAGCGGCGAATGGATCATGTCGCCGAAATCGAGGATGCCGCTGACGACCTCCGGCCGCGACGCGTCCATCACCACATTGTAGGAGTTCATGTCGTTGTGGACGATCTGCGCGCGCAGGGTCGGGATGACCGGCGCCGCATGCTGCTCGAAGGAGTCGATCGCGCGCTCGACCATCGCCCGCCGGCCAACGTCACTGATATGCGCCATCATCGGCCGCGTCTTGGCGACCTTACGGATATCCCAGAGCAGGTCGCTGCCGGCGGCCGGGTGGAAGAAACCGCGCAGCGCCCGGCCAAGGCGGGCGAGGAAGACGCCGAGATTGCGATCCTGCGCATCGGAAGTCGGCGAGCGCGACAGCAGCTGACCGGGCAGATAAGTCACCAGCCGGATGATGCGCGGCGCCGATCCACCAACACTGGCCGCAAATTGCGGCTCGCCTTCAAGGCTTTTGCGCACCGAGGGAACCGGCAAGATGGGGTCGACTGCAAGGATGTGGTCGAGCGCCTTGTTCTGGAAATCGGTGAAGCCGGCCTCTTCCGC
>NZ_RZRK01000984.1:0-2001 GCF_003997835.1 Mesorhizobium sp. M7A.F.Ca.CA.004.12.1.1 | reverse complement strand
CACGGCACGCCCTATCTGGAGACGTTATTTGCCTATCTGCGCGAGGGCTGCCGCAGCCAGGCCTGCGCCGACGCCATCGGCCTGCATGTCACCACCTTACGCTATCGCCTGTCGCGCATGGAGGACCTGTTCGGCATCCGTCTCGACACGCCCGAACAGCGCTTCGCGGTTGAACTCGCGATCCGTCTCAGCGGCATCATCGACAGCCGCACGCCGACAGCCCGTTAGACTCTGTTGACCTCGCCACCACTGTTTCGACGCGGCAGCCGCCGCAAGTGCAGGCGCGCTGCGCCTGCACTTGCTCGGGATGGCAGCAGCACGCCCCGACATCTTTCCTACAGACCGGAGGAAGAAGGCCGGCCGTCTCTTGCCTAGCTTTCATCCGACACTATGGGAGGAAAGCAATGGCGGACGCGGTGGTACACAGGACGATCGACCCGATCGCCTTGCGTCGTGCCTTCGGCACCTTCGTCACCGGCGTGACCGTCATCACCACGCGCGACTGCGACGGCAATCCGCGCGGCATGACCGCGAACTCCTTTACCTCGGTCTCGCTTGACCCGCCGTTGCTCCTGGTCTGCGTCGCCAAGGCGGCGGCGAGCTTTCCCGCATTCAACGAAACACGGTCCTTCGCGGTCAATTTCCTCCATGAAGGCCAGGTCGACGTTTCTTCGGTGTTCGCATCCAAAGCGGCGGACAAATTCCAGTCGGTCAACCATGACCGCGCCCACACCGGCGCGCCGATCCTCACCGACAGCCTGACATGGTTCGACTGCACCGTTCACAACCGCATCGAGGCCGGCGACCACATCATCCTGATCGGCCAGGTCCAGGCTTTCGGAACCAGCCCATCGGCGCCGCTCGGGTTTTGCCGCGGCCGTTACGCCAGCGTAAAGGATCCGCTGCCTGCCGGCTGGCTGGCCTCGCAGGACATGATCATCGGCTATCTTGTCGAAGCCGGCGACCGCATCCTCTTGCGCACCGATGGCAAGGGAAGTTGGGTGCTGCCGACGGCGCGGCGCCGCAAGGCCGACAGTCAGCTCGTCCTCGATGGCGGCGAGGCGCTGACCCTCGTCCCTGAAAACACCTTCCTCTATTCGGTCTTCGACGTCGCCGACAGCGACCCGGGCTATCTCATCTACCGCGCCGAACTGAGCCGTGAGAGCGCTGAAGCCGCACTTCCGGAGGGTCACGCCTTCTTTTCCGTCGACGCGCTGCCCTATGAGCGGATCGCCACGCATGAACTGCGCGCCATGCTGCGCCGCTATGCCCGCGAGCGCCAGGACAAACGCTTCGGCATCTATATCGACACCGGCGATGGCGGCCGTGTCGCCATGATCGACGGCCAGTCGCAATCGTGGACGCAGGCCGCGTCCGAATGATGCTCCACGCAGGACAGACAGCATGAAAACGACGGTCGGATCGCTCGAAGGCTCACGCCAGAACCTGTTCATCAACGGGGCGTTCGTGGCGCCGAAAACCGGGCAGTACATCGACAGTTTCGACCCGACCACCGGCAAGCCCTGGTACGAGTTCGCCGAGGCCGGCGCCGAGGATGTCGGCGCGGCCGTCGAGGCCGCACGTACCGCTTTCGCGGCGCCTGCCTGGCGGCGCATGACCCAGACCGACCGCGGCAGGCTGGTGCGCCGGCTGGCGGAACTGGTGCTGGAGCACGCCGACGCGCTGGCGCTGATCGAGACCCGTGACAACGGCAAGCTGCTCAAGGAAATGCGGGCGCAGATGCGCGCCATGCCCGACAGCTACACCTATTTCGCAGGGATGGCCGACAAGCTGCTCGGCGACACCATTCCGGTCAACAAGCTCGACATGCTCAATTTCAACCTGCGCGAGCCGATCGGCGTCGTCGGCATGATCACGCCATGGAACTCGCCGCTGATGCTGCTCACCGGCACGCTGGCGCCATGCCTGGCGCTCGGCAACACGGTGGTCGTCAAGCCGTCCGAGCATGCCAGTGCCTCCACGCTCGCGCTGGCCGAGCTG
>NZ_RZRK01000983.1:0-2002 GCF_003997835.1 Mesorhizobium sp. M7A.F.Ca.CA.004.12.1.1 | reverse complement strand
AAACGCCTCGGCGTCGCCGGAGACGATTGCCCGCATCACCGGATGCTCGGGCTGAAAAGTCTGCAGCAGGCCAAGGCTCTTCTTGCCGGTGCGGCCGGCGCGGCCGGTGACCTGGCTGAGCAGCTGGAACGTCCGCTCGGCGGCGCGCGGATCGCCATTGGCAAGGCCGAGGTCGGCATCGACAACGCCAACCAGGGTCATGTTGGGAAAGTTGTGGCCCTTGGCGACGAGCTGCGTGCCGATGACGATGTCGGCCTCGCCATCGGCGATCGCCTCCAGCTCCAGCCGCAGCCGCCGCACGCCGCCCATCAGGTCGGACGACAAGACGATGGTGCGCGCGTCGGGAAAATGCGTAACGACCTCCTCGGCGATCCGCTCGACGCCCGGCCCGCAGGCGACCAGATGATCGAGCGTGCCGCATTCCGGGCAGGCTTCGGGGCGGCGCTCATTGTGCCCGCAATGATGGCAGACCAACTGGCCGCGAAAACGGTGCTCGACCAGCCAGGCCGAGCAGACCGGGCAGCCGAAGCGGTGGCCGCAGACCCGGCACAGCGTCAGCGGCGCATAGCCGCGCCGGTTGAGGAACAATAGCGACTGCTCCTTCCTCTCCAGCGTCTGGCGCATCTGGTCGAGCAGCACCGGCGACAGGAAGCCGCCACGCGCCGGCGGCGCGCGCCGCATGTCGACCGCCTTCAGATGAGGAAGTGCTGCCTCGGCGAAGCGAGCGGAAAGAACGGCTCTGTTGTATTTACCTTGGCTCGCATTGACCCGGCTTTCGACCGATGGCGTCGCCGACGCCAGCACCACCGGAAAGCTGCCGATATGGCCGCGCACCACGGCCATATCACGCGCATTGTAGAAGACGCGGTCCTCTTGCTTGTAGGCAGGGTCGTGCTCCTCATCGACGACGATCAGGCCGAGCTCCTTGAACGGCAGGAACAGCGCCGAGCGCGCGCCGGCGACGACCCGCACGCCGCCTTCCGCCACTTGCCGCCAAACCCGCTCGCGCATCCGCGGCGGCAGGTCGGAATGCCATTCGCCCGGCTTGGCGCCGAAGCGCTGCTGGAAGCGCTCGAGAAAGGCATGCGTCAGCGCGATTTCCGGCAGCAGGATCAGCACCTGCCTGCCCTGGTCGAGCGCAGCCGCCACCGCCTCGAAATAGACCTCGGTCTTACCGGATCCGGTGACGCCGTCGAGCAGCGCAACGTTGAACACGCCGGCTGCGACATTGGCGCGCAGCATCTGCGCCGCGTCGCTCTGGTCCGGCATCAGTTCCGGAATGGCGTAGCCGGTATCGGGCGCGGCCACCACCGGGCGCGGCGGGATCATCACAGTCTCGAACACGCCTTGCGCCCTCAGGCCGTCAATCACCGTCGATGACACGCCGGCGGCGTGAGCGAGGCCGGAGCGCGTCCAGGCAAGGCCGCCTTCGGCCGTCTCCAGCACACGCTGCCTGGCGCCCGTCATCCGGTCGGGTGCGAGGAGCGTGCGCTGCAGCCCTTCGATCCAGGGTTCGGGGTCGAAAGCCTCCGGCGCCCTGAGCAGCATGCGCGCCACCATGCCCGGAGGCGACAGCGTGTACTGCGCCACCCAGTCGACGAAACGGCGCATCGCTCGGTCGATCGGCGGGCAGTCGAAGACCTGTTCGATGGGGCGCAGCTTTTTCGCGTCGACCTTCTCGACCGCGCCATCCCAGACGATGCCGGCGACCTGCCGCGGCCCGAGCGGCACGCGCACGATCGAGCCCGGCACCACGCGCATGCCGGCCGGCACGGCATAGGTGTAGGGGCGTTCGGCGGGCATCGGCACCAGCACCGGTGCGGCTGCGACAAAGGGCGAATCTTCGATCATGAGGCGTGACCTTGCCCTGACTTTGGTCTAGATCAAAGGCCGACCCCGAATGTGCATGACATGCACATGAAAATCTTCAGGAGACCCGCCATGAAATTTTTTGTCGACACCGCCGACGTCAAGGATATCCGTGAGCTGAACGATCTGGGGC
>NZ_RZRK01000982.1:0-2004 GCF_003997835.1 Mesorhizobium sp. M7A.F.Ca.CA.004.12.1.1 | reverse complement strand
CCGTAGAGCTGGTAGGATTTCTCGTACTTGCCCTTCTTGGTCTGCAGCGTCCAGCCTGGCTTCGGCATCGGCTTCACCGCGATCACCCCTTCCGGAATCTGCACGCGCACGGCGGTCGTCGCCTTGCCTTCGCAGCCATGCGGCACGCGCAGAACGGCCTTGTAGGTCGAGCCGACCGCCGCCTCCTGGGTTTCGAACGTGATATGCGCGAAGGCGGCGCTGGTTCCGAGCGCGAGAAGTGCGCCGGCCGACAAAAGATATTTGTTCATGATGGTCCCTCGGATTTTCAAAATTTGTCGAACCGGCCGGATCAATTGGCGTGATCGTCCATGGCGCCACCGCCCATGCCTTCGACAGCGAAATCGACGCTGACGGCGCCGGCCTTTTCGAAGGTCAGGACGGCGGAGAACTTTTCGCCCTGTTTGGGTTGCCGCTTCAGGCCGATGAACATCAAATGATAGCCGCCAGGGGCAAGCGCGACCTTGCCGCCGGCCGGAATTTCCAGGCCGCCGGCAACCGGCCGCATGGTCATGACGCCGTCCTTGACGCCCATCTCATGCAGCTCGGCCTTTTCAGAAACATCGGACGAAATCGACACCAGCCGGTCCGGTGCACTGCCATTGTTGGTGACGGTGAAATAACCCCCGGCCACTTTGGCACCGGCAGGTGTGGCGCGCGACCAGGGGTGGCCGATCTCGAGATCGCCAAGTTTGAACTCATGCGCGAGGACGGACTGGGCGCCTGTGAACAGCAGCGCAAGAGCCAGCACGGCAATGCCGACACGCTCTTCGATGCCGCGTAGAATGCCGCCGGGCGCAGGACGCGCGGCGTCAGGGAAAAAATAGGACATGGTTGCTCCATGAAGTGATGGTCGCGCCGTTGCCGGTCGCGAGCAGTTTGATCTTTGGATGGGTACGCCCACGAAAGGTTCCGCCGGGCAAACAGGCTCAGGCCGTCAGCGGCGGCGCGCGCGGGTTCGACGGCGAGCGCTCACGCGCAAAGTCGAGATGAATGGCCGCCGGGAAGACAAAGGCGACCGTTTCAAAGGAAAGGCTGTGCAATGCTAGCCCGGCATCGGGCGGCGGCGCAAAGGCCGCCGAAACCATGCTGCAGCCGAGCACGCAGCATGCCGGAAGATGGGAGGGACGCTGGTCGCCGCCCGGAAGCTGGGTGGCGCCATCATGGGTACAGATGACGTTGCCGAACGCATCGAGCTGCGATGCGTTGGGACCGGCGCCGAAGGCGAATGCGCCAAGCGTCGACTGGAGCAACAGCAAGTAGGCCGCGACAAGCGCGACCGGCATGCTCCACCGTCTCCTCGATACGCCCAAAGCCCTGCCTCTTCACAGCAACGCGACATACCTAGCACGGGGCTGGCGGGTGGAAAATCGCCAAATCACCGCTGCGGCAACGCGGCATATCAATGCATGTCGCCCAAAAGGGTGCGGCGGTTTTGGGACAACGACATGCATGAAACAAGACTCTGAGCCTCAGCGCGGCTCAGGATTTTTGTAGCGACCGGCTCTCCGGGATCGAGGTCAGCAATGTCTGGCGCGCCGACTTCAGATGCTTGCGGCAGGCGGCGTCGACCTTGCCGAGGTCGCGCGATTTCAGCGCCTCGATATAGACCAGATGCTCGCCGATCGCGACTTCGTTGCGTTCGCGTTCCTGCGCCTTGTTCCACTGGTAGTGGTAGTGGAAGATCATGGCGATGACATCGTAGAAATCGACGATGAAGCGGTTATGCGATGCCCGGTGGATGAGTCTGTGCAAGCGCTCATCCAGCTCGGAGAATTCGTTGAAGCGGGTGGAGATCTCGTTTGCCAGCTGGCGATGCTCGTCTTCCAGACGGTCGAGATCGGCCCAGACCGCGCTGTCCTGCGGCAGAGCGGTGAAGGCGGCCGCCGAGCGCAGTTCGAACATTTCGCGGATTTCGGTCAGCTCCAGCGCGAAGGCGCGCGTAAAGCCCTTCAGCACCCAATGGCTGTTGCGGCGCTTCTCGAT
>NZ_RZRK01000981.1:0-2009 GCF_003997835.1 Mesorhizobium sp. M7A.F.Ca.CA.004.12.1.1 | reverse complement strand
GTGCTGTCGAGCGGATCCTGCCTGGCTGCGTCGCCCGGCTGCTCCCGCCAGGAATAGCGCAGCAGCTTCTCGGGTTCGGCGTCGAGGATTTCGCATTCGATCGGCGTGTCCGGTCCGGCGAAGGCAAAACGGTTGCCGATCTCGGGGCTGATGTCGTTCGGCATCATCCAGGCGGCCAGCAATTCCGGTATGGTCAGGGCCCGCCAGACCTTTTCCGGCGGCTCGGCAAGCTCGTACTCGAACTCGAGCGCATCCGGGGCGTCGCCTTGGCCGTGGTTGGTCGTTGATCCCGCCTTCTTCATTGATCCATGTCCTTCAAAACCGCCTTCAGCCTTTCGATGCGCTCCGGCCAGAAGGTCCGGTAGCGTTCGATCCAGGAGAGCAAGGGGGCGAGCCCCTGCGGATCGGCGCGGTAATAGGCGTTGCGGCCGGCTCGCCGCTCGATCACCAGCCCGGCGCCACGCAGCACCGCCAGATGCTGCGACACCGCGGGCTGCGACACCATCATCCCGGTGCGCAATTCCGACACGCTCATCTCGCCGGCGGCCAGCCGCTCAAAGACGGCGCGGCGCGTCGGGTCGGCCAGTGCGCGAAAAATCTCTGCTTCGATCATGCCAAAAGCATAAGTGCATACTTATTGATTTGGCAAGCGGTCTTTTCAGGCCCATATGATCGGCTTCGGCATTGCTGCCATTCCTTGACAATAAGCAGCGACGCGGATAAGAACGAAAAGGGAACAAAAACCTTGTGGGTAAAGGCAGCCATGGCAAGCGGCGATCGCCCGCAGCCTGTAAGGTGCTGCGACAAAAATTTGTTTCGGATGAGCGCGGAGAAATATCATGGCGGGTAGCGTCAACAAGGTCATTCTGGTCGGCAATCTCGGCGCGGATCCCGAAATCCGTCGCCTGAATTCGGGTGAGCCGGTCGTCAACATCCGCATCGCCACATCGGAAAGCTGGCGCGACAAGAATTCCGGCGAACGCAAGGAAAAAACCGAGTGGCACAACGTCGTCATCTTCAATGAGGGCATCGCCAAGGTGGCGGAGCAGTATCTGAAGAAGGGCATGAAGGTTTATGTCGAGGGCCAGTTGCAGACGCGCAAATGGCAGGACCAGACCGGTGCCGACAAGTACACGACGGAAGTCGTGCTGCAGAAATTCCGCGGGGAGCTGCAGATGCTCGACGCACGCGGACAGGGCGAGGGCGGTCAGGTCGGCGGCTATACCGGTGGCGGCAGCAGCCGTGGTTCCGATTTCGGCCAGTCCAGCCCGAGCGAAGGCTTCAATCGCGGTGGCGGCGGTGCCAAGAGCGGCGGCGGCGGTGGTTCGTCGCGCGAATTGGATGACGAAATCCCGTTCTGATCGCAACAGTTATGTCGGACACAGTGCCCCGAGAGTCGTTCATGGACTTTCGGGGTTTTGCATCGTGATTGAGGCTGACCGGGCCGATCAACGAAATACGGTGAGAGGACGAGTTGGGTGAAAGCGCGGGTAAAGTGGGTCGAGGAGCGCACCTTCGTCGGGGAATCCGGCAGCGGTCACAAGGTCGTGCTCGGAACAGCGCACGGACCGGAAGGCAGGACGCCGGGTCCAAGCCCGATGGAGCTGGTGCTGATCGGCACCGGTGGCTGTTCGGCCTATGATGTCGTGCATATCCTCGAAAAGGGCCGCGAGGCGGTCGAGGACTGCGTGGTCGAGCTTGATGCCGAGCGGGCCGAAACCGAGCCAAGAGTGTTCACCCGCATCCACATGCATTTCGTCGTCAAGGGCAGGGCACTCTCCAGCGTCAAGGTGAAACGCGCGATCGACCTTTCGATCGAAAAATATTGCTCGGCCTCCGCGATGCTGGCCAAGACCGCCACGATTACCCACGATTTCGAGGTCATCGACACGACGGCGAAATAGGCAGTAGGCAGTAGGCAGTAGGCAGTAGGCAGTAGGCAGTAGGCAGTAGGCAGCAGGCAGTAGGCAGTAGGCAGTAGGCAGTAGGCAGTAGGGAATGGCGTTCAG
>NZ_RZRK01000980.1:0-2014 GCF_003997835.1 Mesorhizobium sp. M7A.F.Ca.CA.004.12.1.1 | reverse complement strand
GATCCTGATCGGCGAAATCACCTCGGCCTCGCCGAAGCCCTTGGCCGAAAGGCGGATGACAAAGCCCTCGATGCCGCCGTCGCGGACCAGAAGGTTCGAGCCGACGCCGACGACGGTCAGTGGTATCTCTTCAGGAACGGCTTTGAGGAATGCTGCAAGATCTTCCTCGTCGGCCGGCTGGAACAGCACCTCAGCCAGACCCCCTGCACGGAACCAGGTGATCTTGTCCATCTCGGCGTTCGGCGTCAGGCGGCCGCGCAGGCCGGCAAGCCGGTCGCCCAGTCTGTCGATCAGGGCCTGGCCGTGCATCATGAGACGGTCCCGCCAAGCTCCTTGGGCAATGCATAGGCCCATTGGGTGATGTTGCCGGCGCCCAGGAAGACGACGAAGTCACCCGGCTTTGCCAGATCACGGATGACGGGCGCGATCGCCGCCGGACCCTCGATGTAGCGTGCGTCGCGATGGCCGCCGGCGCGGATGCGCGACACCAGCGCGTCCGAGCTGACGCCGTCGATCGGCTCTTCGCCGGCCGCGTAGACCGGCGCCACCATCACTGTGTCGGCGTCGTTGAAGCAGGTGGAAAACTCGTTGAACAGATCATGCAGCCGGGTGAAGCGATGCGGCTGGGCAATGGCGATGACGCGACCTTGGGTGGCGCTGCGCGCCGCCTTCAGCACCGCCGAGATCTCGACCGGATGGTGGCCGTAATCGTCGAATATTTCGACGCCGTCCCACGAACCGGTATGGGTGAAGCGGCGCTTGACGCCGGCGAAGGACGACAGGCCCTTCTTGATCGCCTCGGCCGACAGGCCGAGCTCATGCGCGACCGCGATCGCTGCCGTCGCGTTGGAGACGTTGTGGCGGCCGGGCATCGGCAGGCGCAGGCCTGCTATGACAGTCTGGCCGCCTGTCTTGCGGTCGCGGATCACCACGTCGAATTCCGAAATGGCGCCTGCCATGCGGTGATTGGTAAAGCGCACGTCGGCCTGCGCATTCTCGCCATAGGTGATGACCCGGCGGTCCTCGATGCGGCTGACCAGTGCCTGCACCTCGGGGTGATCGGTGCACATCACGCCAAAACCATAGAACGGCACGTTCTCGACGAACTGGCGGAACGCCTCGCGCACCTTGTCGAAGCTGCCATAGTGATCGAGATGCTCGGGATCGATGTTGGTGACGACCGCGATCTCGGCCGGCAGTTTCAGGAAAGTGCCGTCGCTTTCGTCGGCCTCGACCACCATCCATTCGCCGTCGCCCATGCGCGCGTTGGTGCCATAGGCATTGATGATGCCGCCATTGATGACGGTCGGATCGAGCCCGCCGGCATCGAGCAAGGTCGCCACCATCGAGGTCGTCGTTGTCTTGCCATGCGTGCCGCCGATCGCCACCGCCTGGCGAAAGCGCATCAGTTCGGCCAGCATTTCGGCCCGGCGCACGATCGGCAGCAGCTTTTCGCGCGCGGCCTTTAGCTCTGGATTGGATTTCTTGATCGCCGTCGAGACGACCACCACCTCGGCATCACCGAGATTTTCGGCCCTATGGCCGACGAAGCATTCGATGCCCTTGTCGCGCAGCCGCTGCACATTGGCGCTTTCGGCCTGGTCGGACCCTTGCACCTTGTAGCCGAGATTGTGCAGCACTTCGGCAATGCCGCTCATGCCGATGCCGCCAATGCCGATGAAATGCACAAGGCCGATGGTCTGCGGCATCTTCATGCTTGCGTCCCCTTCCTGAAATCCGAAACGGTTTTTTTGGACGCAATAGCCTCTGTAAGATCAGCGAGCAACCGTGCCGCGTCCGGCCTCCCGGCCGATTTCGCACCCGCCGCCATCGCCGTCAGCCGATCGGGGTCTTCCATCAGCTCGCCGATGAGCGCTGCGATGCGTTCGGACGAGAGCGAGGATTGCGGATGCACTTCGCCGCCGCCGGCAGCGGCAAGGGCCGCCGCGTTCGCCGCCTGGTCGTGATCGAGCGCATCGGGGTACGGCACCAGCCACGCCGGCCGGCCGATGAC
>NZ_RZRK01000097.1:0-11427 GCF_003997835.1 Mesorhizobium sp. M7A.F.Ca.CA.004.12.1.1 | reverse complement strand
ATCTGCGTCAAAGCCACCAGGTCCCCTGTCCGGAGCATCCGGGCCGTTCTCGTCTATGACGAACTGAGCATGCGCCGCCGGTATCGGCGGAAAACCCACCAGCGCGGTGGCGCCGAGGAGGACCATCAACCGTCCGGCAATCACACCTGGCCGGCGACGGCGACCCGAGCCAGACGCTTCTTGCGCACGTGCCACCGGTCCAAGTTTGAACAAAGTCCACGCTTGCGCCGCACGAAGCGAACAAGGCGAACTGCCGGGCAGCGCTTGGCGGGCAAGCCCTGCTTGCTGGGATACCTCTGCCACATGGGCATTGGCAGCGTCGATACCGGAACCCGGAACCGCGAATGCGCGTTTGATGGCAAAGCCACCACGCTTTGAAAACAAAGCCATGCACTTACCCCCCGTTTTACGGGGGCGCGCCTCAATGCCTGCTTAAGGCGACGCCACCGCTATGCTCATGCAATTGCAATAAGGATGCCGGCACTGCGCAATAAGGTTCAATGCATTAAAACAGAGCATCCGCATTCCCACTTGCGGAGCTCTGACTCAATTAGAATACATTAACTTATGCCGGATGAAACCGAAAATTTACGTGCGGACACTGACTAAAGCCGCTGACGTTTCATAGTCGTCATATGACGACTATCTGCGGTTCACTGCTGGAATCGCAGAACAAAGCGATCGGACTGCCCGATTTCGTGATGCTCGACCCGCTGGCCATGGCATCGCCGCGCAAACGTCCTATATCAGTGGGCAGAGTTTTTTGCGCGGGAATGAGCGAATGTCGGCACTTCGGCCATCAACGATCTTCACAGTGGCAATGCTGGCCACGGCAGTGCTGGCGGGCGTTTGCCTGCCGGCTTCCGCGCAAGCGCTCAATTCCGCTACCGGCAACAATGCGCTGATCCGGCAGAACGACCTGCAAATCCTGCAAAACAGGATACAACGGCAGCAATATCAGCAGCAACAGCAGCAGTACCGCGCCCAGGACCGCCAGATCGTTCAGCAGCCGCCCCCGGTCGTGCAGCAGCTCAAGCCAAGCTGCCAGACCCAGATAATCGGCACCACCGCCGTGAGCAATTGCCGCTGACATCAAGGCGTTTTTCATTTATTTAGCCGACTTAGGTATTTCGAGTGTCTTTCGGCACATGCGAAAGTTTTGGTTTCGCAACGATGCCTTGTCGCGCTATGCGGCATTGCATCGACTGGATTGACGAATGGCAGCCACCAAGAAAAAGGCCGTACGCAAGGCAAAAAAGGGCGAGAGGATCCGCCAGGTGGCGGCTATTCCCTTTCGGCTGACCGCGCGCGGCGACATCGAGGTCATGCTGGTCACGTCGCGTACCACCAGGCGCTTCATCGTCCCCAAGGGCTGGCCGATGAAGGGCAAGAGCGGACGCAAGGCGGCCACCATCGAGGCACAGGAGGAAGCCGGCGTGCTCGGCAAGACGCTGAAGCAGCCGGCGGGCACCTATTCCTACTGGAAGCGGCTGGCCAATCGCTTTGTCCGCGTCGACGTCATCGTCTATCTGCTCGAGGTGAGCGAGGAACTGGCCGACTGGCAGGAAGCCAAACGACGCCAGCGGGCCTGGCTGGCGCCAGCCGACGCAGCCATGCTCATCGACGAGCCTGATCTTTCAACGTTGGTGAAGACGCTGAAGCTTCCTCAGCCTTTGCAGGTGGACCAGGCGTAAAGCCTCACTCGCCGGGCTCATCGCTTTCGGGAAACGGCCGCACCGGCGTGCCGGTATAGGTCCACAGCCATTCGCGCGGCAGCGGCCCTTTGTTTCGCTCGGCCTGCTGCGACTGCTCCCAGGCATGCGCAAGGATGCCGACCGAGCGCGACAGCACGAAAAGCCCTCGCGTCAGCGCTGGCGGAAAACCGAGTTCGCCATAGATGACGGCGGTAGCGCCATCGATGTTGAGCGGTATTTTTTTCCTCTTGCGTCGCGCGACGTCCGCCTCGATCGCTTCTGCAATATCGACGAAACGTCCGTTGACGGCACCGCGTGCGGCAAATTCGCGGGTCAGTTCCAGCAAGCGCGGCGCGCGCGGGTCGACGGGATGGAAGCGATGTCCGAGCCCCGGCACATAGCCCTTCTCCTCGGCGAAGAACCGGTCGAGCCGTGTCGAGACCGCTTCATTCAGCGTCATCCCGGCATCGATTGCCACGGCAATGTCACCATAGAAGGAAAGCGCCTGCTCGCCGGCGCCACCGTGCACGTCGCCGAGAACGTTGATGGCCGAGGCCATGGCGCTGTTGATACCGACGCCGCAGGTTGCGGCCATGCGCGCGATGGCGATCGATGGCGCCTGCGGTCCGTGGTCGACGGCGGCTCCCAAGGCAATGCCGAGCAACTCTGCCTGGTCCTCGCCGGGCAGTTCGCCGCGCAGCATCAGCCAGATGACAGCCGGGAAGCTGACGCGGCCGATCAGATCCTGGATCTCGTAGCCGCGCAGCCGGATGACACCAGGCCGCATCTCGATGATGTCGGTCTGCCACCATTCCTCGCCGCGCTCACGGCCCGTCTTCTCCGTGTCGCTCATGCGCCTGCCTTTGTCTTGGCGCGGGGTGGCAGGTCGGCGAACACCTCGCCCATATGTTCGCCGAGCGCCGGCGGCGGCTTTGTCGGCAACGGCGCCTCGCCATCTACCATGAAGCCGCCGCGCAGAACGGTCAGCGGCTTGTCCATGCCGGCCACATCATCAAAATTCGCGGTCACCCGGCGTTCGAGCACTTGCGGCTCGGCCAGCACTTGCGGGATCGTCAGCACCCTGCCGGCAGGCACGCCGGCGCGATTGAGCATCTCTTCCCAGGCCGCGGCCGGCGCGCCCGCCAGGGCGTCCTCGATTTCGACTTTAAGCGCCGCACGGTTGCGCTTGCGCGTCTCGCGCTCGGCAAAGCGGACATCGGAGGCCAGTTCCGGCCGGCCGATCAGCCGGCACAGCGCCACGAACTGCTCCTGCTTGTTGGCGGCGATGTTGACGAGCCCGTCGCCGGTGCGAAACGTACCGGAGGGTGCCGCCGTCATGTTCTCATTGCCCATCGGCTTGGGGTCGATGCCTACGGTCAGATAGTTGGAAACCGGCCAGCCAAGCGCGGAAAGTGTGCATTCGAGCATCGAGACGTCGAGAAAGGCACCCTCGCCGCTCGTCTTCTGCCGCACCAGCGCCGAGGTAATGGCGAACGCGCCGACCAGTCCGCCAAGCGTGTCGGCCACGGGATAGCCGACCCGCAGCGGCGCCGTTTCCGGTGTTCCGGTGATACTCATGATCCCCGACAGGCCCTGGATGATCTGGCCATAGGCGGGATTGTCGCGCATCGGCCCGGTCTGGCCGAAACCCGATATCGCGCAATAGACGAGGCCTGGACGGACCGTCTTCAGCGCCTCGTAACCAAGCCCCAGCCGATCCATCACGCCCGGGCGGAAATTCTCCACCAGGGCGTCGGCGCTGGCCACCAGATCGAAAAAGCGCTCGCGATCGGCTTGCTGCTTGAGGTCGAGCACCACCGACCGTTTGCCGGCGTTCTGCGCCAGGAACGATGCGCCCATGCCGGCGCTGTTCAGCTTTGGCGAGCCGCCGAGCTGGCGGGCTAGGTCGCCGCCTTGCGGCGCCTCGACCTTGATCACATCGGCGCCGAGCAGCGCCAGCTGATAGGCGCAGTAGGGACCGGCCAGGACGTTGGTCAGGTCGAGGACGCGGATACCGGAAAGCAATTCTGTCATGGCGTCATGGATCGATCAGGCATCGCCGGGCACATGCTCCGGTCCGCGCCGACGCCGATGCTCGATGAAGGCCCAGATATGCGGGCCGGCGAGGCCGATGAAGGCGAGCGTCAGCAGCGTCAGCGACAGCTTGTGGGTGTAAAACACCGACCAGTCGCCATTCGAGATGGTCATCGCCCGGCGGAACTGGGTTTCGGCGAGCGGTCCAAGGATCATGCCGATAATGACGGGCGCGGTCGGGAAATCGAAGCGCCGCATCAGGAAGCCGGCGGCCCCCAGGAGATAGAGGATGACGAGGTCGATGGGCGATTGCGAAATGCCATAGGTGCCGACCGTGGCGAACACCAGGATGCCGGCATAAAGCTGCGGCGCCGGGATTTTCAGCAACCGCACCCACAGCCCGATCAGCGGCAGGTTGAGGACGACGAGGATGACGTTGGCGATGAACAGGCTGGCGATCAGCCCCCAGACGAGGTCGCCCTGGGTCGTGAGAAGCAGCGGCCCGGGATTGATGCCGTAGCTCTGGAAGGCCGACAGCATGATCGCCGCCGTCGCCGAAGTCGGCAGGCCGAGCGTCAGCATCGGCACCAGCACGCCGGCGGCGGAGGCATTGTTGGCAGCCTCGGGGCCGGCAACGCCTTCGATGGCGCCGACGGTGCCGAACTCCTCCTTGTGCTTCGACAGCTTCTTTTCGATGGCATAGGACAGGAAGGTCGGGATTTCGGCGCCGCCGGCCGGCATGGCGCCGATCGGGAAGCCGATCGCAGCGCCGCGCAGCCAGGGTTTCCACGAACGCCCCCACTCGGCCGCCGTCATGTAGAGCGAGCCCTTCAGCGGCACGATCTCGTCCTTGCCGGCATAGCGGCGCGAGGCCATGTAGAGCGTCTCGCCGACGGCAAACAGGCCGACCGCGGCAATGATGACATCGACGCCATCAAGCAGTTCGTTCGTGCCGAAGGTGAAGCGCGGCTGGCCGGTCTGCAGGTCGACGCCGATCATGCCGATGACGAAGCCGGCGAACAGGCTGGTCAGGCCGCGTACGGAAGACGAGCCGAGCACCGCCGAAACGGTGATGAAGGCCAGCACCATCAAAGAGAAATATTCGGCCGGACCAAAGGCCAATGCGAACTTGACCACCACCGGCGCCAGGAAAGCGACGCCCATCGTGCCGATCGTGCCGGCGACGAACGAGCCTATCGCCGAAGTGGCGAGTGCCGCGCCGCCGCGCCCGGAACGCGCCATCCTGTTGCCTTCCAACGCAGTGACGATGGTGGCGCTTTCGCCGGGCGTGTTGAGCAGGATCGACGTCGTCGAACCACCATACATGGCGCCGTAGTAGATGCCGGCGAACAGGATGAAGGATGCCTCCGGCGCCACCTGATAGGTGATCGGCAAAAGCAGCGCGATGGTCAGCGCCGGCCCAAGACCGGGCAGCACGCCGATGGCGGTACCGAGTGTGGTGCCAAGCAGGCACCACAGAAGGTTGACCGGGGTGAAGGCAACCGAGAAGCCATGTGCGAGATGTCCGAGCGTTTCCATGGCGTCAGCCCCTCAACATGGTGATGAACGCATCGATGACCGTGTTCAGCTGGTTCTCGATGAAACCGGCACCGATGTTGACGCCAAGCGCCCTGGCGAAGCCGAAATAGGCGGCCAGCGCCAGGATCAGGCCGAGCACTGCGTCACGCAGCGTGCGCTTGCTGCCGAAGCCGTAGCAGACCAGAACGAACATGATGACGGATGCCGCCGTGAAGCCGAGCGGCCGGATGAGCAGCAGATTGGCGATCAGGCCGATGACGACGAAGCCCATCGCCTTCCAGTCGGTCGGCGTCTCCTTTTCCTCCTCCGGCTGCCAGCCGCCGCGAAGCGCGGCAAGGATGAGCAACAGCGAAAGAACCACCAGGCCGAACATGGTGAGGTAGGGAAAGACGGTCGGGCCGACCTTGGAGTAGAGCGGCGACACCGGGATTGCCAGCGTCTGCCAGGCGACGGCGCCGGCGCAGGCCAGGAGCCCGATGCCTATCAACAATTCCGGCACGGCAAGGCGCCACGGCGCCGCCTGCTGGTCGCTGGTGCTCATCGGTATCCTCCCAAGATGGCCGGCATCCTCCAGCCGGCCGCATCCGCAGTTTCGCCGCATCATATGTCCATGCGGCAGGCGAGATGGGAAGGGGGCGGCACTCTAACCGCCCCCTGAAGACATCAGGCGAGGCCGAGATCCTTGAGGATCGCGGTGATGCGGGCCGTGTCCTCGGTGAGGAATTTTGCGTAGTCGTCGCCAGTCAAAAGGATGGGCGTCCAGTTGCGGTTTTTGCATTCGGTTGCCCATGCATCGCTCTTGGCCATGGTCTCGATCATTGTGACCATCGCCGCCTTGTCGGCGTCGGAAACGCCGGGCGGTGCGAAGACGCCGCGCCAGTTGAACAGTTCGACATCGATGCCGGCTTCCTTCATCGTCGGTGCGTCGATGCCGTCCTGACGCTTGTCAGCCGAGATGGCGAGCAGCCGCAGCGCGCCCGCCTTGACCTGCTCGGAGAACTCGCCAAAGCCGGAGATGCCGGCCGCGACCTGGTTGCCGAGCAGCGCCGACAACGCCTCACCGCCGCCGGCGAACGGCACGTAGGACAGGTTTGTCGCCGGCACGCCGACCGTCTTGGCAATCAAGCCGAACAAGATGTGATCCGAGCCGCCGGCGGAGCCGCCGGCGACGGGAACCTTTGTCGGATCGGCCTTGAGCGCGGCGACGAAATCAGCGGCCGTCTTGAACGGTGACTCCGCCGGCACGACCAGGGCCTCGAACTCGCCGGTGAGGCGGGCGATCGGGGTGACTTGCGTCAGATTGTTCGCGGCCTTGTTGGCAATGATGGCGCCGACCATGACCATGCCGGCAACCATCAGGGAATTGCCTTTGCCGTTCCACTGGCTGATGAATTGCGGCAGCCCGACAGTGCCGCCGGCGCCGCCGACATTGGTGATCTGCGAACCCGAGATCAGCTTTTCACTGCGCAGCACCTGGTCGATCGTGCGCGCCGTCTGGTCCCAGCCGCCACCCGGTGCGGCAGGCACGAAGAGCTGTATCTGGGGCGCGCCTTCGGCGTAAGCGGGAGAAAGATGCGACGTCATCAGCCCGGCACCCACGGCTGCGGTGCTCATCAAAAATCTGCGTCTGTTCAGCATGGGGATTCCTCCAAATCACGACACCTCCTCCGGTGCCCGCCAAAACGCGCCTGCATCCAGACCCGTCATCGATTTCAAGCAGATGTTACGGAGTTCTGTCAACGGAAACGATATTCTACTGGACAGAACGATTTGGCGGCGCGACAGAGTCGCGTCGCTCGGCTTTCTTCAAACTGGAACCACCATGGACTCGCCAAGCAAATCGGCAGATGGGGAAATAGATCGCACCTCGGCGGACGGTGTTGCCGCGCTTGATCGGGCCATTGCCATCCTCGATGCCTTCACCACGGATGACCGGTCGCTCAGCCTGGCCGAAATCGCGGCGCGCACCGGCCTCTACAAGAGCACCATCCTGCGGCTTGCGAATTCCCTCATGCGCGGACGATTGCTCGAGCGCCTCGACAATGGACGCTACCGCGTCGGACCCGCGACCTTTCGGCTCGGTGCGCTCTACCAGCGTTCGGTCGTGGCGGTCGATATCCTGCTGCCGATCATGCGCGATCTTTCCGAGCGAAGCTGGGAGAGCGTTGCCTTCTATGTTCGCTCGGGCGATGTCCGCACCTGTCTTTACCGCGTCGAATCCAAGCACCCGATCCGCTACACGATACGCGAAGGCGACGTATTGCCTTTGCTGCTCGGCTCGGGAGGCCGCGTGCTCGCAGCGTTTTCGGGCCAGCAGGGCGAACCGTACGAGACCATCCGCGAGACCTGCAACTGCCTCGCCGTGGGCGACCGGGACCCTGAGACGGGGGGCGTGTCGGCGCCGGTGTTCGGCCCGGGAGGCGTCCTGCTCGGCGCCTTGACCCTGGCTGGACCCAGCACGCGCGTCGACGCGGCATTTCTGCAGCGCATGAAGCGTCCGCTGCTCGAGGCGGCGGCCCGCGCCACCCGCGCCTTCGGCGAGGACGCCTCCATGCTCGAGCGGGCAAGCCTGGCAGCGGACGCCATGCCGTAGAACACGTCCTCGTTGGAAGCCCCGCTCAAGTCAATTTGACCAGGCCACAGCGGTTCTTGGCGCGGCCCGCCTCGTCATCATTGCTGGCGACAGGCGCCATCATGCCGGCGCCGGCAGCTGTCAGCCCGCGGCTCAGGTCACCGCGCCAGCAGGATGGTCGGAGTGTCGTGATAGGTGGTCTTCACCACTTCCCGGTAACCGCACTTCGCAGCCACCCTCAGCGACGCGCCGTTTTCCGGATCGATGATACAGACGGTCTTCTCGCGCCCGAAAATCTCTTCGCTCCACGCCAGGATGCGGCCAACCACCTCGGTGGCGAAGCCCGCCCCGTGCACGGCCGGAACCAGCGCCCACCCGGCCTCGGGAATGCCTTCGATCGATGGTTCCATGTCGCGCTTCAGGTCGTGAAACCCGGCCTCGCCGATGAAGCGTCCGGTCGCCTTCTCCTCGATCGCCCAGAAGCCATAGCCGAGCAGCGACCACAGGCCGGCGTGACGCAGGAAGCGCATCCAGCTTTCTTCGCGCGTGCGCGGTTTGCCGCCGATGAAGCGGGTGACGACGGGATCCGTCCACATCGCGGCATAGGTGTCGAAATCGTCCAGCCGGTGTGCCCGCAGGATGGTTCGCTTCGTTTCGATGACAGGAGCGCTGGTCGCTTGTGGTTTGTTCATGGGATCTGCCTCGCACGGATCGTCAGCGCTTAGCAAATCGCCGGTGCTGCGCAAGGGGCCAGGGCAACACGGCCCATCATCCAGCCACCGCTATGGGAATTTTGCGCGACGGTGCTATTTTTCACGGCAGGCTGATTCAACACCTGCCAGCGCGACCTTTTTTCAGGCGCTGGGCGGTGCCGTCAAACCCCAGGGAAAGAGCATGGACACCACCGATCTTGTGCTTGCGATCTTCCATCATCTGCTGGTGTTTTCGCTGGCGGGAATCATCGGCGCCGAATTCGTCCTGATCCGCGGCGATCTGGGCGCTGCAACGCTCAAGAGGCTCGCCGGCATCGACCGCCATTACGGCATCATTGCCACGCTGATCATCGTCGTCGGCATCGGCCGCGTCTTCTATGGCCTCAAGGGCTGGGAATTCTACGTCCACAATTGGGTGTTCTGGGCCAAGATAGCGGCGTTCGTCGTGGTCGGCCTGCTGTCGATCATCCCGACCGTCCGCTTCATATCCTGGAGCAGGCAGGCGAGCGGCAATGCCTCGTTTCAGGTGCCGGCGGCCGAGCTTGCGTCCGTGAAGACCTACATCCGCGCCGAAGCTTTCATCTTCCTGCTCATCCCGGTCTTCGCCGCGGCGATGGCGCGTGGCTACGGCTATTAGGATGGCGCCCATCAGCAGTTTGCCGTTTGAGTCCGGTTGCAATCTGTTAATTTGCGCTAGTTGTTGCTCCATCTGCAGGGTGTTGAGAGGACCCCGCGCAGCGGTTGGAGATTTACGTATTGGGAGGAGATCACGATGAGAAGATTTGTCACCACTCTGGCTGCTGCTGCGGCCGTCGCGCTTTATGGGTTCACTGCCGGCGCGCAGACCTATCCTGAACGCACCATCACCGTTGTGGTGCCGTTTGCAGCCGGCGGCCCGACCGACACGGTCACGCGCCTCGTCGCCGAAGCGATGTCGAAGGATCTCGGCCAGCAGGTCATCGTCGAAAATGTCGGCGGCGCCGGCGGCACGCTGGGTGCCGGCCGCGTCGCCAACGCCGAGCCGGACGGTTATACGCTGCTGCTCCATCATATCGGCATGGCGACAAGTGCGACGCTGTACAGAAAGCTCGCCTACGACACGCTGAACGCCTTCGAATATGTCGGCCTCGTCACCGAGGTGCCGATGACCATCGTCGGCCGCAAGGACCTGGAGCCCACCGACCTCAAGGGGCTGGTGGAGTACGCCAAGGCCAACAAGGATTCCATAACCGTCGCCAATGCCGGCATCGGTGCGGCCTCGCATCTATGCGGCATGCTGTTCATGAGCGCCATCAAGACGCCGCTGGTCACCGTGCCCTACAAGGGCACCGGCCCGGCCATGACCGATCTCCTCGGCGGCCAGGTCGACATCATGTGCGACCAGACGACCAACACCACCAAGCAGATCCAGGGCGGCACCATCAAGGCCTATGCCGTCACCTCGCCGGAACGCCTCGATGTGCTGAAGGACGTGCCGACGGCGGTGGAAGGCGGCCTTCCCGATGTGCAGGTCGGCATCTGGCATGGTCTCTATGCACCCAAGGGCACGCCGGCCGAGATCACCGAACGCCTGTCGAAATCGCTGCAGGTCGCGCTGAAGGACCAGAACGTCGCCGCCCGCTTCGCCGAACTCGGCACCAAGCCGTCGCTCGAGGCCGATGCCACGCCCGCCGCACTGAAGGCCAAGCTGGAAAGCGAGATCGCGCGCTGGAAGCCGATCATCGAAGCCGCCGGCCAGTACGCCGACTGAGGTTTGAATAGGGGCGCCACCAGCGCCCCTATTCCGCTCGGCATCGCTACCCCAGTGCGGGCTTGGAGAACCATCATGAAACCTTTCGCGATCGACAGGGCCAACGGCCTGTGCGCCGCCCTGTTCATCGGTTTCGGCGCATGGTTCGCGCTGCAATCGCTCGGTCTCGAAATCGGCACCGCCTTGCGCATGGGGCCAGGCTATTTTCCGCTGGTCCTGGCGATCGTGCTGATCCTGCTTGGCGCGGTCATTCTCGTCCAGGCCGTACGCGTCGAGGGCGAAGCGATCGGGCACATTGCGTGGCGCGGCATGCTGCTCATCCTGCCTGCTCCGATCTTCTTCGGCCTGACAGTGCGCGGCCTCGGATTCATCCCGTCGATCTTCCTGACGGCGCTGATCGCGTCGTTTGCCAGCCGCCGCATGAAGCCATTGACCGCGCTCGTGCTGTCGGCCGGTCTGACGTTGTTTGCCTTCCTCGTCTTCAGCTACGCGCTCGGCCTGCCGTTCCGCCGCTTCGGCCCGTGGCTGGCCCCAGGGTCGGCATCGTGAGGCGATGAGCATGGATCTCCTCGACAACCTCGCGCTCGGCTTTTCGACGGCGACGTCGTTGACCAACCTCGGTTTCTGCCTGATCGGCGTCCTTCTCGGCACGCTGATCGGCGTCCTGCCCGGCATCGGCGCCACCGCGACCATCGCCATGCTTCTGCCCATCACCTTCCAGATCGGCGATCCGGTCTCCTCCCTCATCATGCTCGCCGGCATCTATTACGGTGCGCAATATGGCGGCTCGACCACCGCCATTCTCATCAACATGCCGGGCGAATCCTCGTCCGCCGTCACCGCGATCGACGGCTACCAGATGGCCAGGAACGGCCGCGCCGGAGCGGCCCTCGCGATCGCGGCCATCGGCTCGTTCTTTGCCGGCACGGTGTCGACGTTCCTCGTCGCCATCTTTGCCCCGCCGCTGACGGCGATCGCGCTGAAATTCGGCGCGGCCGAGTATTTTTCGCTGATGATCGTCGGCTTGGTTTCGTCCGTCGCACTCGCCCACGGCTCTATCGTCAAGGCGCTGGCCATGGTCGTGCTCGGCCTTCTGCTCGGCATTGTCGGCACCGACATCTACAC
>NZ_RZRK01000979.1:0-2023 GCF_003997835.1 Mesorhizobium sp. M7A.F.Ca.CA.004.12.1.1 | reverse complement strand
ATGGCGCTGGCGCGAAAACTCCTCGTCATTCTCAATGCAAAAGCACGCGATGCGCGCATGGAGTTCGCCAATGCAACTTGACACCACAGATAGTCGCTCATTGCCCTGCCGGGCATTTCTCCCCGTAAACGGGGAGAAAGAAGCTGGACCGCAAAGCCGGCACTTTTTTGCACCGTTGGCGATTGGCGAAACCGATGAGGACAGCGTCCTTCGCCCCGTTCACGGGGAGAAGATGCCGGCAGGCAGATGAGGGGCAGCGCCGACGCTCCGAAGGCGAGGCGGAGTGGCGAGTTCAAGCCCGAGCGATTGCACCGACGGTCAAGCTCCGCCTTGCCAAACCCAACCAGGCTGCCTATTCTTACCGCTAAAATAATTTCACACACAGGCAAACTTGTTTCTCGAACCGCAAGGCTGAAATGAGCCAGTCGCCCTACCCCGCAATTGCTGCCGGACCGCCGCGGCCGAGCCTCATCCTGAGGCCCGGCCAGATCGCGCTGCCGCCGGGCATGGAGCGTTATACGATCCATGGCAATGGCGCGGTGCTCATCGATATCGAGGCCGGCGACACGATCACCGTGCGCAATGTCGAGGGCGGCCAGGCCTGCGAGTTGCTGGCTTGGGACAGGAGCGGCGCGACCGATCCCGGCATTTTTGGTGAAGCATCGAACAGCAACGCTGCCGGCATCAAGGCGCTGCTCATAGAGGGTGACGACAGTCTCGCCTCGCTGCGAGGCGGGCTCGCGCGCCGGCAGGTGCAGCTTGACCATGCCAAGGCCGTGCGGGTGTTCGGCGCCACTACGCCTGCCGGTACAGAACAAACATTCACGGTCACGCGTGACGGCTCGCTGATCATCGCCGCGCCCGGTGGACCGATGCTGGTCGATGGCCACGACACGGCGACGCCGCTGACTGCCATCGTTCGCCGCGCCACGATCCGCCCGGCGGCGAAATCGCTACTGGCCGATCCGCTGGCCGACCCGGTGCTCGATTTGCGTGTCCATTCGGCGACGGCGGAGGCCTATTTCGTCAAGGCCGGCGACTATCTCCAGATCATCGATGTCGACGGGCGCCAGTGCACCGATTTCCAGTGCTTTTCGGCGCGCAAGCTGGACAGGGGACTGGATCATCCGCTCGACGTGACGACGACGCGCACGCTGATGGGTGCAAGCTACCCGATGCCCGGCCTGCATTCCAAATACTACGACCAGGACATGGAGCCGCTGGTCGAGGTTATCCAGGACACATGCGGCCGGCACGACGCCTTCGCGCTCGCCTGCGCGGCCAAATATTACGACGACATCGGCTATCCCGGCCACACCAACTGCTCGGAGAATTTCAACGGCGCTCTGGCCGGCAAGGGCGTCAATCCCCGCGCGGGCTGGATGGCGATCAACTTCTTCTTCAACACGGCGATCGACGCGCATGGCGTCATGGTGTCCGACGAGCCGTGGTCGCGGGCGGGTGACTATGTGCTGCTCAGGGCGCTCACCGACATCGTCTGCGTGTCCTCCGCCTGCCCCGACGACACGACGCCGGCCAATGGCTGGAACCCGACCGACATCCATGTGCGGACCTATTCCGGCCAGCACAAATTCTCGCGAGCGATCGCCAGACGCATGACGCCCGATTCGGAACCGAAAATGACCCGCGAGACAGCTTTTCATTCGAGCTTTGCCAAGCACACCCGCAACTTCGGCGAGTACAGGGGCTATTGGCTCGCCAATTCCTTCGCCAAGGACGGGCCGATCGCGGAATACTGGGCCTGCCGGCAGGACGCGGTGATCATGGACCTGTCGCCGCTGCGCAAGTTCGAGGTTACCGGCCCGGATTCCGAGGCGCTGCTGCAATACACGCTGACCCGCGACGTCAAGAAGCTTGGCGTCGGCCAGGTGGTCTATTCGGCCATGTGCTACGAGCATGGCGGCATGATCGACGACGGCACCCTGCTGCGGCTCGGCAAGGACAATTTCCGCTGGGTCGGCGGTGACGATCTGTCCGGCGAATGGCTGCGCGAGACGGCGAC
>NZ_RZRK01000978.1:0-2040 GCF_003997835.1 Mesorhizobium sp. M7A.F.Ca.CA.004.12.1.1 | reverse complement strand
AGATACCGGTGTTCCAGTAGAAATTTCCGGCCTTGAGATAGCTTTGCGCAGTCTCAATATCCGGCTTTTCGACGAAGCGCGACACATCGAAGGTGCCGCCGCTTTCGGCCGCGACCTCGATATAGCCGTAGCCGGTCTCGGGCTGTGTCGGCTTGATGCCGAACACCACCAGCCGTCCACTACGCGCTGCCTCGGTGCCGGCTTCGACGCTATGCCAGAATTGGCGCGGGGTCGATATCTCATGATCCGACGGCATCACCAGCACCAGGCTGTCACCGAATTCGGACAGCGTGCGCAGCGTCGCCAGTGCGACGGCGGCGGCTGTGTTGCGCCCGGTCGGCTCGAACAGCGGACCGCCGCCGGCCAGGTCGAGACCAGCAAGATCGGCGTGAACGCGATCAGCATGGCGCTCCGCGGCGATCAGGAAGATCGGCGTTTCGCCTTCCGGCCGGGCCGTCAGCCGACGCAAGGTCTTGGCCAGCATCGAGCCATCGCCGGACAGATCGTGGAACTGCTTGGGGTTGTCCTCGCGCGACAGCGGCCACAACCTCGAGCCGACGCCGCCGCTCATGACAAAACTGACAATCCGCTCGGTCATTCAACTACCATTCAAAAGGTCTGGTTGTAGGCGCCCACCTCGGGGCTGCGGCGCAGCACGGCGTCGACAGCCTCGAACATCTCCCGTCGACGCTGCGACGACACCGGGCTTTCGACCACCACGACCAGTTCCGGTTTGTTCGATGAGGCGCGCACCAGCCCCCAGGTGCCGTCGTCGGCGACGACGCGCACGCCGTTGACGGTGATGAGGTCTGCGATCTTCTGGCCAGCGAAAACCATTCCATCCCGCTTCATGGCCCGAAAGTCGGCAACCACCCGCTCGACAACGCCATACTTCACGTCGTCCGCGCAGTGAGGCGACATGGTCGGCGTGCCGAAGGTCAGCGGCAGGGCGCGATAAAGATCGGCCATCGAATTGCCCAGGCTGCGATCCAGCATTTGGCAGATGGCGATGGCAGTGACCAGCCCGTCGTCATATCCGCGCCCGATCGGCGGATTGAAAAAGAAATGACCCGACTTTTCGAAACCGGCGACAGCACCGAGTTCGGCGACGCGGCGCTTGATGTAGGAATGGCCGGTTTTCCAATAGTCAGCGACGGCGCCATTGGCGCGCAGCATTGCGTCGGTATGGAACAGGCCGGTCGATTTGACGTCGACGACGAAGGTCGAGTTGGGATGCCGGCTGGAAATATCCCTTGCCAGCATCACACCGACCTTGTCGGCAAAAATTTCATTGCCTTCATTGTCGACGACGCCGCAGCGGTCGCCATCGCCGTCGAAGCCAAGGCCGATGTCGGCGCCTGATGCCAGCACCTTGTCCCGGATGGCATGCAGCATCCGCATGTCCTCGGGATTGGGATTGTAGCGCGGAAATGTATGGTCGAGCTCGACGTCGAGCGCGATGACCTCGCAGCCGATGCGCTGCAACGCCCGCGGCGCGAAGGCGCCGGCGGTGCCATTGCCGCAGGCTGCGACCACTTTCAGCTTTCGGGCGATGCGCTTGTCGCGGGTCAGATCGTCGAGATAGGTCGCGCGAAAGTCGCGGATGAAATCGTAGGAGCCGCCGCCGACGAGATCGAAATCACCTGCCAGCACGATCGCCTTCAGCGCGCTCATCTCTTCCGGGCCGAAGGTCAGCGGCCGCGCAGCACCCATCTTGACGCCAGTCCAGCCATTTTCGTTGTGCGAAGCGGTGACCATGGCGACCGAGGGCGTATCCAAAGCGAACTGGGCGAAATACGCCATCGGCGACAACGCCAGTCCGATGTCCCTCACCCGTGCGCCTGCGGCCATCAAACCGGACACCAGGGCCAGTTTGATCGACAGCGAATAGGAGCGGAAATCATGCCCGGTGACGATATCGGGACCGGCGCCGAGACGGCGAATAAGCGTGCCAAGCCCCATGCCGAGCGCCTGGACGCCGATCAGCTTGAGCTCCGGCAGTTGCGCGGAGCCGGGATGGCCGAACCACCAGCGCGCATC
>NZ_RZRK01000977.1:0-2042 GCF_003997835.1 Mesorhizobium sp. M7A.F.Ca.CA.004.12.1.1 | reverse complement strand
GCCCCCCTTCTACCTGCTCGCCGATCCGGCGCTGATCGCCTCCCGGGCGCGCCTGCTCGGCATTTCGCTGCCGGTCGTCGAAACGACATCAGCGCAAGCGGCGCAGGTCTTTGCCCGCGCCTTGCCGATCGTTCCACTGACTGCCCGCTGCATCGACAGTCCCGGCCGGCCGGATCCGGCCAATGCGGCCGCCACCATCGAGGCCATCGACCGCGCCGTCGCCGATTGCCTTGCCGGCGAAGCCTCGGCCGTGGTCACCTGCCCCATCGCCAAGAAGCCGCTCTACGACGCCGGCTTTCGCTTCCCCGGCCACACCGAGTATCTGGCGCATCTGGCGGCCCGGCACAGCGGCGTCGAGGCGATGCCGGTGATGATGCTGGCAGGACCCGACCTGCGCACCGTTCCCGTCACCATCCACATCGCGCTGGCCGAGGTGCCGAAGGCACTGACCACCGAGCTGATCGTCGCCACCGCGCGCATCACCGCCGCCGACCTTACCGGCCGCTTCGGCATCGCCAAGCCACGGCTGGCGATTGCCGGGCTCAACCCGCATGCCGGCGAAGGCGGCGCCATGGGCCTCGAGGACGAGCGGATCGTGCGCCCGGCGGTCGACATCCTGCGTGCCGATGGCATCGACGCTTTCGGCCCTTTGCCGGCCGACACGTTGTTCCATGTCCGGGCGCGGGCGGGCTACGACGCGGCCCTTTGCATGTATCACGACCAGGCGCTGATCCCGGCCAAGGCGCTGGCTTTCGACGAGGCGGTCAATGTCACGCTCGGCCTGCCCTTCATCCGCACCTCGCCCGACCACGGCACGGCCTTCGACATCGCCGGCAAGGGTGTGGCGCGGCCCGACAGCCTGATAGCGGCGCTGAAGCTTGCCCGGCGGCTGGCCGACACGAACACGAAGGCGGTTGCGGTATGAGATCTCGGGCATGAGCATCGACGGGCTGCCGCCGCTGCGCGAGGTGATCGAGCGTCATGGGCTGCGGGCAAAGAAGGCGCTCGGCCAGAATTTCCTGCTCGACCTCAACCTCACCGGCAAGATCGCGCGCACCGCCGGCGACTTGTCCGATGCAACCGTGATCGAGGTCGGTCCCGGTCCCGGCGGGCTGACCCGCGCCCTGCTTTCCAACGGCGCGCGTCACGTCATCGCCATCGAGCGTGACGAACGCTGCCTAGCGGCCCTTGCCGAAGTGTCCGATCATTATCCCGGCCGGCTGGAGGTTGTTTCCGGCGATGCGCTGAAGACGGATTTCGCAGGCCTTGCCAGCCGAGCGACCGGCAATGGCGGTCCGGTCAAGATCGTGGCCAACCTGCCCTACAATATCGGCACGGAGCTGCTGGTGCGCTGGTTGACGGTCAGCGACTGGCCGCCTTTCTACACCTCGATGACTTTGATGTTCCAGCGCGAGGTGGCCGAGCGCATCGTCGCGCCTGCCGGCAGCGACAGCTATGGCCGGCTGGGGGTTCTTGCCGGCTGGCGGACGGAGGCGAGGATCGCCTTCGACGTACCGCCACAGGCATTCACGCCGCCGCCAAAGGTCACCTCCTCGGTGGTGCATCTGGTGCCGCGCCCGACGCCCCTGCCCGCCGAGGTGAAGAAACTCGGCCGCGTCACAGAAGCCGCTTTCGGCCAACGTCGCAAGATGCTGCGGCAGAGCGTGAAAAGCCTCGGCGGCGAGGCCCTGCTCGAACGCGCCGGCATCGATCCGACACGCCGCGCCGAGACGCTCAGCGTCGAGGAATTCGTGCGGCTGACCAATGCCGTGTAGCTCTCTTCTCCCCGTTTACGGGGAGAAGATGCCGGCAGGCAGATGAGGGGGCAGCACGAACCTTGAAATGCCAGCACCGCCCCTCATCCGGCCCTTCGGGCCACCTTCTCCCCGTGAACGGTGCGAAGGAAGAGGTCTCAGCCCGTCTTCTCGTCCAACAGTCCAGAGACGAAATCGAACAGGCCTGGCCGGCGGTCGCGTCTTAGCCGCTCGGCGACGACGATGCCGCGCACTTCGGCGAAGGCGCGGTCAAGGTCATCATTGACG
>NZ_RZRK01000976.1:0-2044 GCF_003997835.1 Mesorhizobium sp. M7A.F.Ca.CA.004.12.1.1 | reverse complement strand
GTACATGCGCCCGCACCAGCCCCTGCTCATAGTCCGGCGCCAGTCGCACACCATAGCCTGATATGATGCCGCGCTGCTCCAGCCGTTCGATCCGGCTCTGCACCGTGGTCCGCGAGACGCCAAGCCGCCGCGCCAGCTCGGCGGTCGAGGCGCGCGCATTCTCGCGCAGCAGGGAAAGCAGGGCCTGTTCGGCGTCACTGAGCATTTCGACGATTCTTCCCGGCAGACTGTCCAATCAACGGTTTCGTTTCGAACCAAACCACGCTTCCATTCGACGGGCAAGCTGCGAATCTGGGCTCACAATCAGTGAGGGATCGGCCATGAAGAAAATTGTCGTTGTCGGCGCCGGAAAGATCGGCTCGACCATTGCCGAGATGCTCGCCGCCAAGGGGGATTATCAGGTCACGCTCGTCGACCGCTCGGCAGCACAGTTCGCTGCTGCCGAACTGCCGGCCACGGTTGCGACGCTTGAGCTCGACATCGAAGCATCCGGCACGCTTGAAGCCGCACTCGCCGGCAAATTCGCGGTGCTCAGCGCCGCTCCCTTCCATCTGACCACCCGCATCGCCGAAGCGGCGGCCTGTGCCGGCGTGCACTATCTCGACCTGACCGAGGATGTCGTCTCGACCCGCCGCGTCAAGGAACTGGCGGTTTCGGGCAGAAGCGCCTTCATTCCGCAATGCGGCCTGGCGCCGGGCTTCATCTCGATCGTCGCCAACGATCTCGCCAGCCGGTTCGATTCGCTGGAGAGCGTGCGCATGCGCGTCGGCGCCCTGCCGCAATATCCCTCCAATGCACTGAACTACAATCTGACCTGGAGCACCGACGGCGTCATCAACGAATATTGCGAGCCCTGCGAGGCGATCGTCGAAGGCGAGCTGGTCGAGGTGCCGCCACTGGAAGAGCGCGAGGAGTTCTCGCTCGACGGCGTCACCTACGAAGCGTTCAACACCTCCGGCGGCCTTGGCACGCTGGCCGAGACGCTGAAGGGCAGAGTGCGCACGCTGAACTACCGCACCATCCGCTATCCCGGCCACGCCGCGATCATGAAGGCGCTGCTCAACGATCTCGGCCTGCGCCACCGCCGTGACGTGCTGAAAGACATTTTCGAGAGCGCGCTGCCGGCGACGCTGCAGGACGTGGTCATCGTCTTCGTCACCGTCTCCGGCCGCAAGAACGGCCGCCTGCTGCAGGAGACCTACGCCAACAAGATCTACTCCAGGCGCATCGGCGATCAGGTGCGCAGCGCCATCCAGATCACCACGGCGTCCGGCATCTGCGCCGTGCTCGACATGCTCGCCGACGGCAGCCTGCCGGCCACGGGCTTCATCAAGCAGGAAGACATCGCGCTCGACGCGTTTCTGGCCAACCGCTTCGGCCGCGCCTATGCGCAGCATGAGATGGTGAGCCGGCTGGCGGGGTGATCAGCGTCTCTCTCTTGTGAGAGGCTGCCCCCCTCTGCCCTGCCGGGCATCTCCCCCTCTAGGGGGGAGATAGGCTGTCATCTTAGATTTCGCCAATTTTCAAAGTCTTGGAAGAGGCGGGTTGCCCGAAACTGCTGATCTCCCCCCTTGAGGGGGAGATGTCCGGCAGGACAGAGGGGGGCGAGTGTCCCGCCAGCATCACCGCCTTTGCACTGTCACGAATCAAACATGCAGCGCGTGCCCCAGCGCCTTGAGCGCCGCTTCCTGGAATCCCTCGCCTTGCGTCGGATGGGCATGGATGGTGCCGGCAATGTCCTCCAGCCTGGCGCCCATCTCCAGCGCCAGGCCAAAAGCCGCCGCCAGTTCCGACACGCCCTGCCCGACCGCCTGGATGCCGAGCACCAGATGGTTGTCCGCCCGCGCCACCACGCGGACGAAGCCGTCTTCGCCCAGCTTCGTCATCGCCCGGCCGTTGGCGGCGAACGGGAACATGCCGATCTTGATCTCGCCGCCCAGAGCCCTGGCCTCTTCCGGCGAAAGACCAGCGGTGACGAGTTCCGGATCGGTGAAGCAAACGGCGGGAATGGCGCGCTTGTCCCAGTTGCGCTTGTGGCCGGCGA
>NZ_RZRK01000975.1:0-2046 GCF_003997835.1 Mesorhizobium sp. M7A.F.Ca.CA.004.12.1.1 | reverse complement strand
GAAATTGACATGGTCGATCTTTCCCGAGCCGAGCAGCCTTTCGGTCTGGGCGTGATTGAGCACGACATTCTGGAACACGCCCTTGGGCAGGCCGATCTTGTCGAACGCCTGCTGAAAGCGCTCGCCGACCAGCAGCGTCTGCGCCGCATGCTTGAGGATGACGGTGTTGCCGGCCATCAGCGCCGGCACGATGGTGTTGACGGCGGTGAGATAGGGATAATTCCACGGCGCGATCACCATGACCACGCCGAGCGGGTCCTTCTTCACATAACGGCGGAAGCCGTCCTTCGGGTTGGAGGCAGGCACCGACTTGAGCGCCTGCTCGGCGATCTCGACCATATAGGTGGTGCGTTCCCTGACGCCGCCGAACTCGCCGCCGTAGCGTACGGGCCGCCCCATCTGCCAGGCGATCTCCGGCACGATCTCGTCTGATATCGCGACCAGCGCTTCCAGCATGGCGAGCATGTACTTGCCGCGCTCGACGATCGGCGTCTCAGCCCATTTCTCTTGCGCCGCCTTGGCGCGTTCCACCGCTGCATTGATCGCCTGGTCGGTCGCGATCGGTCGCTCGGCATAGATCGAACCGTCGATGGGGGATATGAGTTTGACCGTCTCGGTCATTTTGTAAGTCCTCGTATTCTACAACAAAATCGTATGGCCTGGCACTGCCCCTCATCTGCCTGCCGGCACCCTCTCCCCCACGGGGAGAGGGTAAGAGTGAAGGGGCGCCGACGAACCGTCGATACCTAGTACCGCTCGAACCCTCTGTGCAGTTCCCAATCCGTGATGCGGCGGTCGTATTCAAGCTGCTCCCACTTTGCGGTGTGGACATAATGTTCGAGCACATCCTCGCCGAGCGCCTGCTTGAGCATCTTCGACTTCGCAAGCGTCTCGGTGGCATCGCGCAGCGTCTTCGGAATCTCCGGCAGGCGCGATGCCTGATAGGCATCGCCGACGAACGGCTTCTGCAATTCCAGCTTCTCGTCGATGCCGGCAAGGCCGGCGGCGATCAGCGCTGCGAACGCAAGATACGGGTTCAGATCGGCGCCGCCGATGCGGCATTCCATGCGGATGCCCTTGGTGCCCTCGCCGCACAGGCGGAAGCCGGCGGTACGGTTGTCCTCGCTCCACATGATCTTGGTCGGCGCGAAGGTGCCGGCCTGGAAGCGCTTGTAGGAGTTGATGTAGGGCGCCAGGAACCAGGTGAATTCCTTGGCGTATTTGAGCTGGCCGGCGGCCCATTGCTGGCCAAGCGTCGACAGCGTCCAGTCGGCCGCCTTATCGAAGAACAACGGCGTCTTGCCGTCGGCGCTCCACAGCGAATTGTGGATGTGGCTGGAATTGCCGGCGAGCCCGTAATTGTATTTGGACATGAACGAAATCGCCTTGCCCTCGGACTCCGCGATTTCCTTGGCGCCGTTCTTGAGGATGACGTGACGGTCGGCCATGTCGAGCGCCTCGGCGTAGCGCACATTGATCTCTTCCTGACCCGGACCCCACTCGCCCTTGGAATTCTCGATCGGAATGCCGGCCGCTTCCATCTCGTTGCGAAGCCGGCGCATGACGCCCTCTTCCTTGGTGGTGATACCGATCTGGTAGTCGCCGATATAGGGCGATGCGGTATCGAGACCTTGCCAGTGCTTCTTGCGGGCGGAATCGTATGTCTCGTTGAACAGATAGAATTCAAGCTCGGAAGCAAAATAGCCTATATAGCCGCGCTCCGTCAGCCGCTTGACCTGCTTCTTCAAGATGGCGCGCGGCGAATGTGGCAGGTCATCATGGGTGTGGTGGTCGAGCACGTCGCAGATCACGAGTGCGGTCTTTTCCAGCCAGGGAATGCGCCGCAGCGTGGCCAGATCCGGCTTCATGACGAAGTCGCCATAGCCCTTCGACCAGCTCGCCGCCTTATAGCCCGGCACCGGCTCCATATCGATGTCGGCGGCCAGCAGATAGTTGCAGCCATGCGTTTCGTCATGCGCGGAATCGACGAAGTACTGCGCCAGGAAGCGTTTTCCCGCCAGCCGTCCCTGCATGTCGACGCTGCAG
>NZ_RZRK01000974.1:0-2048 GCF_003997835.1 Mesorhizobium sp. M7A.F.Ca.CA.004.12.1.1 | reverse complement strand
GACCAAGCCCGTGCGCACGCCGTTCGATTTTCCGGGCTTCCTGCTGGTCGGCAGCGGCATGGTCCTGCTGGTCTTCGGCATGGATTCGCTTGCTGCCAAGGATGCCGCGGGCGGCATCATCGCCGCAGAACTGGCGCTGGCGCTGGTCATCCTGACCATCGCCTCGTTCTACTGCCTGCGCGTGCGCAATCCGCTGCTCGATCTCGAGCTGTTGCGCATCCGTACCTTCCGCATTTCGTTCCTCACCGGCGGCGGGCTGGACACGATCGGCCTCAGCTCGGTGGTGTTCCTGCTGCCCTTGATGTTCCAGCTCGGCTTCGGCATGAGCGCGGTGCAGGCGGGATCGCTGACCTTCGTCGCCGCGGTCGGCTCCGTGGCCATGCGCTTCTTCATGCCGCGTGTCCTCAACCGTTTCGGCTTTCGCCGCGTGCTGGTCTACAACACCCCGATCGTCGCCGTGATGGTCGCCGGCTTCGCCTTGATGCAGGCGACGACGCCGGTGTGGATCGTGCTGACCTACATCTTCGTCTTCGGCGTCTTCCGCTCCGCGCAATGGGCCTCGACCGGCAATCTCGCCTATTCCGACATCGCGCCCGAGCAGCTCGCCCGCTTCAGCGCGCTCTATTACATATTATGGCAGCTGGCGGTGGCGATCAGCGTCGGCCTGGCTGCGGCGGTATTGTCATTTCTGGCCGGCGGCGGTCCAGCCGTCGCCGACGATTTCCGCATCCTGTTCGTCATCGAGGGCATCATCACGCTCTGCGCGCTGCTTGCCTACCTCAAGCTGACGCCACAGGACGGTGCCCATGTCAGCGGCCACGGCGCACAGATGAATACCGAATGAGGCTGGCTGGCTTATTCGCTGAACGTCACCCACTCTTCCAGCGGCACGCGGTCGGTGCGGAAGGCGTTTTCAGGTTTTGACGTATCTTCATAACCAAGCGCCATGCCGCAGACGACGATCTCTTCGTCCGGAATGTCGAGCACCGGCCTGATCTGCCGGTGATAGGGCGCGAAGGCCGCCTGCGGACAGGTGTGCAGACCCCTGCCTCTTGCTGCGACCATAATGTTCTGCAGGAACATGCCGTAGTCGATCCATGAGCCCTGGTTGAGGCGGCGGTCGATGGTGAAGATCATGCCGACCGGGGCGTCGAAGAAGACGAAGTTGCGGTCGTGCTGGGCGCGCATCTTGTCGACCTCGCGACGACCGATCCCGAGCGCGCCATAGAGGCCGAAACCGTTGGCGCGGCGGCGGGTCAGATACGGCTCGAAGAACTGTGTGGGATAATACCGGTACTCGTCCCAATCAGCTTTTTCGGCGCGAATGCCGGAATTGAGAATGGCGTCTGATATCCGCTGCTTGCTCTCGCCCTTGGTGACATAGACCTTCCATGGCTGCATGTTGGTGCCGGATGGGGCACGCGCCGCAACCGCCAGAATGGCGCGGATGGTTTCGTCGTCGACCATGTCGGGCAGGAATGCGCGCACCGAACGGCGCGACAGGATCGCCTCGTCGACAATCTCGGCATCGCCCGCAATTCGGGGGTTATTTTCCAGCATGGGCCGTCCCTTACCCTTTGTCTCGATCGGACGTCCCCACTCGCCGCTCTCGGCGGAGCCTTTGCATGAACCGTCAAAATCGCGCAAGCAAATCTTGTGCATCCGTGAAAATCTACTTGATTTTTTCATGAGCTTGACTTCTCATGAAATTTGGCCAGATTTTTTCATAAAGTGAGCGCTTTGCCTTCGACTACCGCTAGAACATTGCAGGTACCTGACGAACGCGTGCTGGCCGGCGATATCAGGGCCCTGCGCAAGGCGCGCGGGCTGACACTCGCCGAGATCGGCTCGAAGCTTGGCCGTTCGGTCGGCTGGGTCAGCCAGGTCGAGCGCGGTCTGTCGACGCCGTCGCTCGGTGACCTCCGAGCCTTCGCCGAACTGTTCGGCGTGCCGATCAGCCTGTTCTTCAGCCATGACGTACCTGTCGAAAGCGAGCGCGGCGTGGTCGTGCGCGCTGGCAGGCGCCGCACGCTTGGCACAAGCGAATC
>NZ_RZRK01000973.1:0-2054 GCF_003997835.1 Mesorhizobium sp. M7A.F.Ca.CA.004.12.1.1 | reverse complement strand
GATAAAATCCCAGTCAAGTGCCTCGATCTGGTGTTCGGCGCGCAGCCGCTCATCCTCCTCGACTAGCACCTTCATCAAGCCCTTGAGCACTGCGATGTCGCCGCCGACCTTGACTTGGTGCAGGCGCGAGCTGATCGGGGTGGACGTCAGCGTCGTCATCTCGATCGGGCTCTGCGGCGCCTGAAAGCGCTCCAGCGCCCGCTCGCGGAACGGATTGAACGAAATAATGGTTGCGCCGCGTCGCGAGGCACTGCGCAGGCTGGTCATCATGCGCGGGCTGTTGGTGCCGGGGTTCTGGCCGAAGATGAAGATGCAGTCAGTCTTGTCGAAATCGTCCAGCAGCACCGTGCCCTTGCCGACGCCGAGCGACTGCGGCAAGCCGACGCTGGTAGCCTCGTGGCACATGTTGGAACAGTCGGGGAAGTTGTTGGTGCCGTATTCGCGCACAAAGAGCTGGTAGAGGAAGGCGGCCTCGTTGGAGGTGCGACCGGAGGTGTAGAACTCCGCCATATTCGGATTGGGAAGGGCGCCCAGATGCCGACCGATCATGGCGAAGGCGTCGTCCCAGTTCACCGACAAGTAGCGATCGCTGGCTTGGTCGTAGGCCATCGGATGAGTAAGCCGCCCGACCATTTCGAGTTCGTAGTCGCTCCATGTCGAAAGCTCGGTGACGGTGTGAGCTGCGAAGAACTCCGGCGTGCAGCGCTTCGCCGTCACCTCCCAGGCGACTGCCTTGCCGCCGTTCTCGCAGAATTCGAAGGGCGAGGTGTGTTTGGGATCTGGCCAAGCGCAGCCCGGGCAATCGAAGCCAAGCGGCTGGTTCATGCGCAGCAGCGTTGTCGCGCCCTTGATCGCAATATCCTGCTCGACCAGGTGCTCGCCGAGCGCCTTCAGCGCACCCCAGCCGCCGGCGGCCTCGTCATAACGCTCAATACGCTTCTTGCCACTCATTTCTATGCCCCTGTGTGGATTCAGCTACCGGCCGACCCCCTGTCAGCGAAGCCCCGCCAGTCGTCGAACCGCCCGCGACATCTTCCGATCCGCGCGAGCGGCACGCCGAAGCGGCTCTGCTGGCCTATCAGTGGGTAGCGCGAAAACGGTCGCCAACCCTCGACCACGCGTCAGATCAGAAGCCGAAACCGCTGAGACCAGGATGGTCGTCGGGGCGACGACCCAAAGGCCAATGCAACTTGCGTTCGGACTCCGCGATTGGATGTTCGTTAATGCTGGCGATCCGGCGGCGCATCAGCCCTTCCGTATCGAACTCCCAATTTTCGTTGCCGTAGGCCCTGAACCATTGGCCGCTGTCATCATGGTATTCATAGGCGAAGCGGACAGCGATCCGGTTTCCCGCAAACGTCCAAAGTTCCTTTACCAGCCGGTAATCGAGTTCTTTGTTCCATTTGCGGGTGAGAAAAGCCTCGATGGCTTCCCGGCCTGTCACGAACTCGGCGCGATTACGCCAGGCACTGTCAACCGTATAGGCGAGCGCGACACGGCCGGGGTCACGCGTGTTCCAGCCGTCTTCGGCTGAGCGCACTTTTTCTATGGCGGTTTGTTCCGTGAAGGGTGGAAGCGGTGGGCGGGACATGGCATTTTCCTGTGAGAGAGCAACGGGAAGTCGCAAGCGGCGACCGCTTGCCGCAGATCGGGGCGACGCCATTCCGCGCCGACGGTCCATGGCCTTGGGGGTCAGTCCGCCATCCGCCCGGCTTCGAAAAGGAACCAGGTACGGCGCTCGGCCTCATCAATCCAAACCTCGATCAAGCTGGTCGTCGCGACGTCGTCGTGCTCCTCGCATACTGCGTGCACGGCGCGCAGGAGACTTATGAAGGTGCGGTTGTCTTGGGCAAGCTCGGCCAGCATGTCGTGTGGCGTCACATAGGCCGCGTCATTGTCGGAGATTCGCTGCTCCTTCGCGATCTGTCCGATAGAGCGGAGCGTGGTGCCGCCGATCTTGCGACAGCGCTCAGCGATGTCATCGGTGATAGCGAAGATTTGCTCGCCTTGTTCGTCGAGTAACACATGGTAATCACGGAAGTGCGGCCCTGACA
>NZ_RZRK01000972.1:0-2055 GCF_003997835.1 Mesorhizobium sp. M7A.F.Ca.CA.004.12.1.1 | reverse complement strand
TCATTGGCGATGGCGCCGGCGGTGCTGCTTGCCCAGCATGCCGATTTCGTCGACCTCGACGGTCCGCTGCTGCTTGCCCGCGACCGGGTACCGGGCCTTGTCTACCAGGGATCGCTGGTGTCACCGCCCGAAGTGGCGCTGTGGGGCTGAGCGCGCTGCAAGGCCGATCAGCACGAGGCCGATCAAGGCGATCGGGATCATGGCAAAGAAGCCGTCCACGCCGAGATGGTCGTAGAGCGGGCCGGACGCCAGCGTCACCACCGCCATGAAGAAGCCGTTGGAGAAATAGGCAATGCCTTGCGCGGCACCTGTCCGCTCCTCGGAGACGGTTTCGCCGATCATCTTCTGCAGGCCGATCAGCCCAAGCGCCACCGAGACCGAGTGCAGCGACTGGACACCGAAGAAACCGGGAATGCCGAGGCCGAGCGGCCAGACCAGCGGAAAGGCGATCCAGCGCACGATGGAGCCGATCCCCGCCATCACCATGATCGACACGACGGAGAACCGGTCAAAAAAGCGGGTGAACATCATGAACATGCAGACTTCCGACACCACGCCCCAAGCCCATAAGAGACCGACAACCGAATCGCTGAGGCCGATCGATTTCCAGTAGATGGAGACGAAACCGTAGAGGAATGCGTGGCTGGCGGTGATGACGCCGACACCGACGGAAAAATACAGGAAATACGGGTTGAGAAGCTTCGGCGCCGAATGCTGGATATCAGTGGCCGACAGCGGTGAGGCGCGCCGCGGACGGCCTAGACGCGGCGCCAGCAGGCCGGCGGCAAGGGCCGCGGCAAACGCCGCCAGAATGATAACCGGAACGGCCTGCGAGCCGGTTGCCGACAGAATGAAGCCGCCGGCGACATTGGCGCAGAGATAGGAGATCGAGCCCCATTTGCGCATGCTTGTGTAGTTCGAACCGAAGCGGCGGACACCCGAAAGCGCCAGCGAATCGGCGATCGGCGAATGCGGCGTCCAGACAATGGTCAGCGCCAGTGAGACCGCCAGCACCATCGCATAGGTCGATGGCAGGAAATAGCCTGCCGACAGGAGCAGTGATGCAGCCATCAGCGCGACATAGACATCGGCGCGGTCCCTGGCACGGTCGGCCAACGCGGTCAGTAACGGCGTCGTCACCACGCGCAGGAACATCGGCGCCGCCAGAATGACGGCGATCTGCTCGGCGTGAAAACCCTTGGCCTGCAGCCACAGTGGAAAATAAGGCAAATGCGTTCCGAGCGGCACGTACAGCGTCGCGAAGATCAGGCTCATGCGCAGTTCGAAATGGCGCGGCTTGACGAGTTGTTCGGGCGAGAGCTGCGGCAGGGCCATGAATCGATCCAATCGCGCTGTATTCGACCGGACGGCAACGCGTATCGATCCCTTAACATGGACGAAAACCGGACGAAACCGGTTGGACTAATTGATCGATTCCGAAGCCCGAAAAAGACTTCGGACTATGCCGCCTGCCCTACCCGGTCCGCGATGAGCAACGGGACAAAGGGCTCGTCCGGCGCTTCTGGCAGCACCTGCGCCCAGGTCAGGATTTCCATGCGGCCGTCAAAATGCTCGACCACGGCCGTGCAGCTTTCCACCCAGTCGCCGGTGTTGATGTACTGGACATCGCCAAAATTCTCGATGACGGCATGATGGATGTGGCCGCAAATGACGCCGTCGACGTGTGAACGACGCGCCTCATCCGCAAGCATGGTCTGGAACGAGCCGATGAAGTTCACCGCTTTCTTGACGTTGTGCTTGGCCCAGGACGAAAACGACCAATACGGCAGGCCGAGCAGTTGCCGCAGCCGCGTCACCACGCGATTGACCAGCATGGCCGCGTCATAGGCGTGATCACCGAGATAGGCGAGCCAGCGCGCATTGTGGACCACGGTGTCGAACTGGTCGCCATGGATGACGAGCAGGCGCTTGCCGTCGGCGGTCTCGTGGATGGCACGGTCGGCGACGACGATGCCGCCGAAATGCACGCCCTGGAACTGGCGGGCGAACTCGTCATGGTTGCCGGCGATGTAGGTGATGTTGGCGCCCTTGCGC
>NZ_RZRK01000971.1:0-2061 GCF_003997835.1 Mesorhizobium sp. M7A.F.Ca.CA.004.12.1.1 | reverse complement strand
CTATCGGGGAAAGAAAAAGATGCTGGACGATCTCGACCGAAATCTCCTTGAAATCCTGGTCAAGGATGCACGGACCTCGCTGAAGGAACTGGCCGCCCAGGTCGGGCTGTCGTCGCCAAGCGTTTCGGAGCGGCTGCGACGGCTCGAGGAGCGCGGCGTCATCCGAGCGTTCACTGTCGAGATCGATCCGCTGGCGCTCGGTTATACCCTGCAGGCGATCGTGCGCATCCGGCCTTTGCCGGGCAAGCTGCACATCGTCCAGAAGCTGATCGAGGAAATTCCCGAATTCGGCGAATGCGACAAGGTGACGGGCGATGACTGTTTCGTCGCCCGGCTGTTCGTGCGCTCGATCGGCGATCTCGACGGGATTCTCGATCGCATCGCCGACAAGGCGGAGACAAGCACCGCCATTATCAAGGCGCAGCCGATCCGGCGGCGGCCGCCGCCGCTTGACGCAACCGCCTCTCGGGATAGGGCAAAGGTCTTGCAGGCCTCCTGATCGAGTTGGGTGGAAAGCCGGCGGCCGGTTGGTTAGTGTGCCGGCCCAAACGAGGCCGGAACCATGGCGCAGAATATATACGACCGTGAGGATTTCTTCGCAGGCTACAGCCAGCTCGGCCGTTCGGTCGAAGGGCTGGAGGGTGCCGCCGAGTGGCCGGCACTGCGCGCCATGCTGCCCGATGTCGGCGGCTTGAGGGTCGTCGATCTCGGCTGCGGCTTCGGCTGGTTCTGCCGCTGGGCCCGCGAGCATGGGGCGGCGCAGGTGCTTGGCCTGGATCTGTCGGAGAAGATGCTTGCCCGGGCAAGGGCCGCCGGCCCCGATGCTGGCATAAGCTATGAGACGGCCGATCTCGATCGGCTCAGCCTGCCGGAAGCCAGCTTCGATCTCGTCTACAGCTCGCTCGCCTTGCACTATGTCGAGGATGTGTCGCGTCTGTTCGGGACCGTGCATCGGGCCCTGGCGCCTGGCGGGCGTTTCGTCTTTTCGACGGAACATCCGATCTTCATGGCGCCGACCAAACCCGGCTGGGTGATCGATAGCGAAGGCCGCAAGACGTGGCCTGTCGACCAATATCTGGTGGCAGGACCGCGCAGCACCGACTGGCTGGCCAAGGGCGTGGTGAAACATCACCGCACGATCGGCACCACCCTCAACGCACTGATCCGGTCCGGCTTCACCATCGGCCATGTCGAGGAATTCCGGCCGACCGATGCGCAAATCGCAGCCAAGCCGGAACTGGCGGAAGAGCTCGAGCGGCCGATGTTCCTGCTGGTCTCGGCTCGGCGCTAGGCACTGGCCGGCGTCGGCCGAGTGTGCCGCCGCCACGCTCATATTTGCTGTCGCTCCGCCGGGCATTCTGGGCTATTCAAGCGTCGACCCGCTTTCCCTCCGGACCAGTCCCCCCTCCCATGTCAGGCCTGCTTCTCGATCCGTGGTTCTATGCGGCTGCCATTCCGGCGGTCTTTCTGGTCGGCCTGTCCAAGGGGGGCTTTGGCGGCGCCGTCGGTTTCGTCGGCGTGCCGCTGATGGCGCTGACCATGCCGCCGGTGCAGGCGGCGGCCATCCTGCTGCCGATCCTGTGCCTGATGGACATCGTCTCGGTATGGACATGGTGGGGCGTTTATAACAGAAAGATGCTGGTCGACATGATGCCGGGCGCCGTCATCGGCATCGGCCTTGGCTGGCTGACGGCGGCACTGGTCACCGAAGAGGCGGTGCGGCTGATCGTCGGCGCCGTCGCCATCATCTTCGTCCTGCGCTGGCTCTATCTGCAGTTCCGCCATGGCGCCGATCACGCTGCCGCGCCCAACCGCGTCGCCGCCGCGGTCTGGGGCACGGTCGCCGGGTTCACCAGCTTCGTAGCCCATGTCGGCGGCCCGCCCTTCCAGGTCTATGCCTTGCCGATCCGGCTCGATCCGAAGGTTCTATCGGGCACCGCCGCGATCTTCTTTGCCGCCACCAATGCGCTGAAGCTGGTGCCCTATTTCGCGCTCGGCCAGTTCGACACCGCCAATCTGACGGCATCGGCGGTGCTCATGCCCCCGGCTCCCCCGTCGACC
>NZ_RZRK01000970.1:0-2062 GCF_003997835.1 Mesorhizobium sp. M7A.F.Ca.CA.004.12.1.1 | reverse complement strand
CGCGTCGAGCGTGTCGTTTTGCACGTCGAATGACAGTTCGGTGCTGATCGTAAGCGCGCGGCTGCGTATCCAGGGATAGCGAAGCCGCGCCGAATAACGCTCGAAAGCGCTGCCGAAGCCGAGCGTGCCGGGCTCGGCTGTCGGATTGGCCTGCGTGCGGCTGGCTTCCAGGTTGAGCGTCAGCCCGTCATAGCCGATCGGCACGACGATGCCGGCGGCATAGTTGCGATTGCGTGGGCCATCCGTGAACAGGCCGCTCTCGCCGCCATCGGGGTAGCCGCCGGCCCTGACATAGACGAGTTCGCCGAGGCCGAGCAATGAGTTGAAATCGACGCCGATGCCCGTAGACCAGCGCTGCAACGATGGCGATAGCGAGTTGTCCCCGGTCATTTGGCCGCCGATCGGGCGATATTTGCCGTCGATGACCAGCACGCTTGCGCCTTTGGCCGAGCCTGCCTGCAAGGTCGAGCGCAGCCGGGCGCCGGGCGTATCGCCAGCCAGCAGCAGCTTGCGTTCGATCGCCGACAGCTTGATGCTTTTCTGTCCAACGAGCGGCGCCAGCGTTGCCTCGACCCGCCCGCGTATGCGCTCGGGCAGATTGCTGGTGTCGATCCGTTCGAGAAAGCCATCGACGACGACCAGCCGGAGTCTTGCGCCGTCGTTGAGCTTCTGCGCCGGCAGCACCACCCGCACCAGCGCATAGCCGGCCCATCCATATTCGGTTTCGAGTTTTCGCGCCGCGGCAAAGATTTCCGCCGCCGTCACCGTGCGGTGCGCAAGGCCGGCAACGATCTTGCGTGTTGCGTCAGCCATGTCGGGCAAGCCGCCTTCGACGCTGACATCCCCGAGCTTGACCTTGAGCTTCCCGGCACCCGCCGGCGCTTCGAGGCCCACACCTTCGGGAATGGAAACACCTGCCGTGTTGGCTGCCGGCGGCGGCCGAAAGCTGGGCGGCGTGATCTGGCTGGCTGTCTGCGCGAATGCGCCGGCTTGAAGCCACAGGCACGCCGAGGCAACAAGCAGGATCAACCATCCCCCACGGGCTGCCAGCTCACCGAAAACTGGGTGACAGTCGTTATCCCTGCCAACCGCGATCTTGCTTGTATACTTCACTCAATCACTCGTCCTTCGAGGTAGAGTTCGGCAAAGCTTCGCCACCGCGCGAGATTTCATCGCTCGTTAATTGGCTTCTGCTTTCGAACTCATTTCCGGGAAGGCGTGCCCCCGCCGCTCGGATGTCGCGGAAACTATGCCGCGCTCTGGTGAACGTCAATTCAACGGGCGGCCGTCCGGCTGACTATTATTGGGAGGGGTTTTCCAAAGCGTAGCAACCGGTTAGCGGACCCCACCATGAACCGGTCGTGGCCTGCCCCATGTTCGGGTTGGGCTTGCTCTTCGCATTCGGTGCCTCTGGACACAGCTGTCGAAGGCTGGAAAATGTGGACGCGACTCCGCTGTTGGAGTTAACTCGGAACATGAGGAGGATGGCGCTGAATCTGGAAGACATTGCCGGCCATCCGGCCCTGCATCGCTGTGTCCAGGCACAGTCGTTGGCGCTGATCGACATCTATGAAACGAGCCCGCGACTGGCTTCCATTTTCGCCACGCAGCAGCGTTGGCTGATGGGTCATGTCGGCCTTGCCATGCATTTCAGGCGCGATCCGCACGACCGCCGCAAGGAGCTGACGGTATCGCGTTTCATCGAGTTCGTACACCAGCACGCGGTGGCCAGCCGCAACACGGCGGACGCTTTCATCAAGGAGATGCTGCACTATCATGTCGCCGAGTATGTTTCGGGTGGCGACGGGCGCACGCACCCCTTGCAGCCAACGGCGGCAACCGTGCAGACTTTCACCGGCTGGGTCCTTGCTCATCTGCAGACGCTGGATCATCTCGATGGTGCCGACCGGCTGGCCAGGTTCCTTGAGCGGCCCGACATGGTTGCCAGGCTGCAGCCTCTGGTCGCGGACGGCCTGCTTGCCTCCAAGCCGGTGCGTGAGCCCAACCAGACCTTTTCGCTGTTCATCTGGCTCAACAATGGCGGCATTGTCATGGCTGTCTC
>NZ_RZRK01000096.1:0-11436 GCF_003997835.1 Mesorhizobium sp. M7A.F.Ca.CA.004.12.1.1 | reverse complement strand
CTGCAGAACCTTCTCGCAACCGCCAACGTCACCATCTCGACCGGCAGCGGCGGTTCGCAGGCCGGCGACATCACCATTGCCGCGCCGATCAGCTGGAACACCAACACGCTGACGCTCAGCGCCTTTCATTCCATCGTCTTCAATGCGAACGCCACGATCGGCGGCGTCGGCGGGTTGACGCTGGTCACCAACAATGGCGGCACCGGGGGCACGATTTCCTATGCCTTGGGTGCATCGGCGACCTTCACCGGCACGCCGGGAGCGCAGGCGCTGTCGATCGACGGCCAGAGCTACACGCTGATCTACGATGTCAACGGCCTGCAGGCGATCAACAGCGGCCTGACCGAACGGTATGCGCTGGCCAACAACATCGAGGCCAGTTCCACCTACTATTGGAACAACCTGCTCGGTTTCACCGCGCTGGGCACCGACGGCAACACCAACATCCAGAATGGCGGCAACGGCTTTACCGGCACCTTCGACGGTCTCGGCCATATCATCAACCAGATCTGGGTGCGGCAGATTCCGGCCAACTATGTCGGGCTGTTCGGCTATGTCGGCAGCACCGGCGTGGTGCGCAATGTCGGACTGGTCGACGCCTATATCAGTGGTTCGTACAACACCGGCGCAATTGCCGGCTTTAGCAAGGGTACGATATCGGGGGTTTGGGCAAGCGGCTATCTCGAAGGTGTCGCTGCCGTCGGCGGTCTCGTCGGACGCAATGAGGGCACGATCACCGGTTCGTTTTCGACGAACGCGGTGCGAGGACACGATGGCAGCCAGATCGGAGGCATTGCCGGTTTCAACAGCAGCACGATCAGCCAGGTCCATGCCAGTGGTTCGGTTGTCGGTGGCGACAACATCGGCGGCCTGGTCGGGTTCAATGTCGGCGCCATCAGCGACGGCTATTCCACAGGCGCCGTGCTTGGACTTCTGGGCGCTACCGGCGTTGGCGGCAGCGTCGGCTTTTCCTGGGGCACGGTCACCAATGTCTATTTCGACACCACCACGTCAGGAACGACGACGGGCGTTGCCGGCCAAGGCGCTGCAGGCGTCACCAGCACCGGCCTGACCACGGCACAGCTGCAGGGCGGCGGCGCCACCAGCTTGAGCTCCGCTTTCGTCGGCGGAACCGGCGGTCTCTACCCGTATCTGAACAGTTTCTATCCAAACGGCATCCAGGCGATCTCCGGCATCGCCTACAAGGATGGCGGCATCACACCGCTCTCGTCGGCCACGCGACAGCCCTACTATGCAAAAAATCCCGGTTGGGTCACCGGCGTCTCGAACGGTGTCGACATCGGCACGGTGACCACGGGCGTCAACGGTTACTACTACATCGCCGTGCCGACCGGCTGGATATCGGACAGCGTGCTGGCCTACACCGTTCGCGATTCGCATCCGGACGACAGTTCCGGGGCTCAGAACGGCGTGACATTTCGCACCGGGCTTGCGGGCGGGAATGTCTCCAACCTGAACGTCTATGGCAACTGGCGTCTCGACGAGGCGGACAGTTCGATCACGTCTCTTTCGGCGCTGCAGGACGCCGCTGCAGCGACTGTCGGATCGACCTATGTCGGCAGCCTGTCCTTCGCCAACTGGCAGATCGAAACGGCGGCCACCACCTTCGCGATCGACCGGGCGGTGTCGATCGGCGCCGGCACGCTAGCGCTGTCGTCGAACGGCACGGTCACGCAGACGCACGGGCTGGCGGCGGCATCGCTGCTGCTCGGCGGCGCCGGCGACTTCAACTTGAACAATGGCGGCAACCAGATCGGCACGATCGCGGCCAATGCGGGATCCGTCAGTCTGTTCGACCTGGGTGGCTTTGTCGTCGGCGGCGTCATCAATGCGCGCGGCGTGGTCACGGCTGGTGCCACCACGACCGGCCAGGTCAAGCTTCAGACGACGGGCGACCTGACGATGGCGGTCGGCGCCAAGGTCAGCGGAATCGATCCGGTGCTGTCAGCCATGGGCAGGTTCGTCAACAACCGCGGCAGCGACGCTGTCACCGCAACCAGTGGCCGCTGGCTGATCTATGCGGCAAACCCAACCGGAAACACATTCGGCAATCTCGACAGCGGCAACACGGCGGTCTGGAACACGACGGCCGGCGCCACGGTGAGCGCGACCGGCAACCGCTACGTCTTTAACTATCAGCCGACGCTGACCTTGAAGTCCGAAAATGCGGCCAAGACTTATGGCGATACCGCCATGCCGGCACTGACCTATACGGTGTCGGGCTATCAGGCGGGCGTCACCAATGCCTATCTCGGCGACGCTGCCGCCAATACATTTGGCGGCGCGCCGTCGCTCTCCACCGCCACGCTGTCAGGCAACGAACAAGTCGGCAGCGGGCCCTATGCGATCAGCATCAGCACCGGCAACGTCGCTGCCTCGAACGGCTACGCCCTTGCCTTCAACAGCGCCGGCCTGCTCTCCATCGCCAAGCGTGCGGTGACGGTGATAGCGACATCAGGGCAGGGCAAGACCTATGGCGATGTCGATCCGTCATCCTACGCCTACAGCGTTTCGAGCCTGGGCACCGGCGTGGCGTTGGTCGGCACACTCGGCCGTGATGTCGGCGAGAATGCCGACATGTACGCCATCGGCCAGGGCACGCTGACCAACGGCAACAATTCAAACTATGACATCACCTATGTCGGAGCCGATTTCACCATCGGCAAAAGGGCGGTGACAGTCACCGCCAGCGCCGCCCAGGGCAAGACGTATGGCGATGGCGATCCATCGTCCTATGGCTATACCGTTTCAAATCTCGGCAGCGGCGCATCGCTGCTTGGCGCACTCGATCGCGTGACCGGCGAGAATGCCGGCACCTATGCCATCGGCCAAGGCAATCTCGGCGTGTCGAACGCCAATTACGCCATCACTTATGTCGGCGCCAACTTCACCATCGACAAACGGGCGGTGACCGTTACTGCCAATGCGGGCCTGGGCAAGACCTACGGCAATGCCGATCCATTGTCCTATGGCTACGCCGTTACCGATCTCGGCACCGGCGTCGCCCTTGTCGGCGCTCTCGGTCGGTCAGCCGGCGAGGGCGTCGGAACCTATGCGATCGGCCGCGGCAGCCTCACCGATGCCGCCAATGCGAATTACGACATCAGCTATGTTGGCGCCGGGTTCAGCATCGGCAAACGCGCCGTCACGGTCACGGCGGATAGCGGCTTGAGCAAGACCTATGGTGACAGCGATCCGCTGTCCTACGGCTACACTGTCTCGGATCTGGGCACTGGAACGGCACTTGTCGGCGCACTGGATCGTGCTGCCGGTGAGAATGCCGGCAGCCATGCGATTGGCCGCGGCACGCTCACTGATGCCGCCAACGGCAATTACGACATCAACTATGTCGGCGCGAACTTCAGCATCGGCAAGCGGGCGATCACCGTCACGGCCAATGCCGGTCAAGGCAAGATCTACGGCGACAGCAATCCCTCGTCATTCGGCTACAGCGTTTCGGATCTTGGTAGCGGAGCGCTGCTGGTCGGTGCTCTCGACCGCGCGGCCGGCGAGACTGTCGGCAATTATGCGATCGGCCAGGGCACGCTGACCAACGCTGAGAATAGCAATTATGCCATCAGCTATGTCGGTGCCGGTTTCAGTATTGGCAAGCGTGCAGTAACGGTGACGGCGAATGCCGGCCAGGGCAAATCCTATGGCGATGCCGACCCGTCATCCCTAGGCTATACCGTCTCCGATCTCGGTAGTGGCGCGGCGTTGACCGGTGCTCTCGATCGCGCCGCTGGTGAGACTGTCGGCGGCTATGCAATGGGGCAAGGCGGCATCACCAACGCCGCGAACTCAAACTATGACATCAGCTATGTCGGCGCGGACTTCAGCATCGGCAAGCGGGCCATCACCGTGGTTGCGGATGCGCAGAGCCGGCCACAAGGGACGGCCAATCCGCCACTCACCTACACGGTCGGCGGCTTGGGGCTGGTCAACGGCGACATGTTCGCGGGCGGCCTTTCGACCGAAGCCACCACTGCAAGCATGCCCGGCATTTACGCCATCGAGCAAGGCAGCCTGACCATCTCGGCCAATTACGAGTTGACCTATGTCGGCGCGGACCTGGTGGTGCAGCCTGCCAACGCGGTGCCGCCAACCGAAGCCGCCAGCGTCGTCGTCCACAATGCCGACATGCATGGCGGCGGTCAGCCGCCCCCTATCTTCTTTGCCGGCCAGCCCTCCGATGGCGGGACGCAGACGCTGGTCGAGGATCCGCGCCTGAACGGTCCCGCCCTCTGCCAGGGCATCGGAGACATCGCGTCCGTCTGCACTGTCGCGTCGGTTCAGTAGGCGTTTGCCCCCCATCTCGTATCGGAAAAGCCGGAGCCCCGACAATCGCCGGAGGCGCCGTGCGATCATTGTCAGTCTGCGTCAGCCGTTTGGATAGTAGCCGCCATCGGCGCCGTCGCCGATGTAGAAGCCGCCGCCTGAATCGTCTTGCAGTCGCTGATCCAAGTTCTCAATCTGGCTGAGCAAACCTTGGTATGCGCCGCCGTCAGTGGCCGAGCGATGGATGCTGTCGGCCCTCATCATCAGATCGTGCTCCTGCTCAGGGGTGATCGCCTTGGCCTCCCTTGCCTCGACGATCCCTTGCTTGACGCCCTGCAACTGGTCCAGGACGGCTCTAGCCTCGACAGACATGCGCTGCGGTTCGACCCTGTGGCGGTGTACCGCGTAAGCACTCGATAGCGGCACGGCCGCCAGTAGCGATGCGATTGCTATGATCCTTGGTGTGACATTGCGCATGGTCGCGCCTCCCTTCAACGGGAAAGCGGTGTGGATATCGCTTTCCGGACACGGGCAATCTCCTCCGTCGCGTCGCGGTGATCCTGTCATCGCCGGCGGTTCGTGGCCCGCAATATCCATATAGAGGCGTTCCAATCCCTGGGCTGGCAAGGAACGGAAAGTTGACAGATTGTGATCGCGGAGAGACCCGGCATGTCGTGCTGCCACAGCCCGGCAGCGGGCGTGCTGGCTACATGCGCATCAGCAGGCCGCCATCGACGGCAAGTTCGATGCCGGTGATGTAGCTCGCCGCGTCGGAGAGCAGGAACAGGGCCGCGTTGGCCATGTCCTGCGGCGTGCCGATGCGGCCGAGCGGCGCGTAACTCGCCACGGCCGAACGCTTCTCCTCGGTGTCCCAGCGCGCCTGCAGCGGGGTCAGCGCCATGCCGGGACAGATGGCGTTGGAGCGGATGCGTTCGCCGGCCAACTGCATGGCCAGCGATTTGGACAGCGCGCAGACGCCGGCCTTGGATGCCTGGTAGGCGTCCTGCGGGTTGGCGTCGCCGCGATACCACTGGATGGTCGAGAAATGCACCATGGCGCCGCCGCGTCCGCCCGCGCGCATGTGGGGTACGACCGAGCGCGCCGTGTGTACGAAGGATTTCAAATTGATGTTGAACACCTCGTCCCAGACGTCGAGATCCATCTCGAGGGCCGATTTGTCGCGGCCGAACCACAGCACGCCGGCGACATTGGCGAGATAGTCGATGCCACCGCGCTCGCGGCCCGCCGTGCCGATCGTCTGTTCGACAAAGGCGGCGTCGGTGAGATCGCCCTGCGCGAAGGCGAGCCTGTCGTCATAGGCGGCGAGGGACGCAGGACGCTGCTTGACGTCGATGGCAGTGACAGAGGCACCGGCATCGAGCAGCGCCAGCGTGATCGCCTCGCCCATGCCGCCGCCTGCGCCGGCCACGACCGCATGCCTGCCGGTGAAATCGTAAGCGATCATCTGAACCCCTCGTCTGTTCCTGCCAAAATGCAGATCGAAGGGACAATAGGGGCGGACCAAAATTCCATCAAGCGGTATTAGAAAAAATTTGCCAAAATGGAAAATAGCGATATCGTACCCCAAATGACCTCTCAGCTCGGATGGATTTCAACAGCATGAACCTGCATTCCGGCGCGCGGACCTTTTCCGTGATTTCTCCCGTCGACGGCTCGACCTATACGACGCGCTCTTATGCCGACGGTTCCACCATCGAGGCAGCGCTCACCCGCGCGCGTGCCGCCCTGCCGTCCTGGCGGCGGACGCCGCTGGCCGACAGACTGGCGATCCTGCTGCGCTTTGGTGAGGAGATGAAGGCGCGGGCAACGCCGCTGGCCGAGATGGTGGCCTGGCAGATCGGCCGGCCGCTATGGCAGGCCGACGAGACGCCTCGCCTGGCGCTGGTCGGACAATTGCTTGCCGACATCGCACCGGAAACCCTGGCCAATGTGCCGTATCCTTCGGATGACAACATCCGCCGCTATGCCAAGCCGGTGGCGGGCGGCCTGCATCTGTCGATCTGCGCCTGGAACTATCCCACCGCCATGCTCGGCTATCTCGTGACGTCGCCGCTCGCGGCCGGCAATGTGGTGATCTTCAAGCATTCGCCGCAGACGCCGCTGATTGCCGAACTGGCGGAAGAGGCCTTCCGTGCCGCCGGCGGCCCCGAGGGCGTCTTCCAGAGCTTGCATCTCGACCATGCCGATGCCGAGAAGCTGATTGCGTCCGGCGCCTTCAACGCGGTGAATTTCATCGGTTCGGTCAATGGCGGCCGGAGCGTCCATGCCGCCGCCGCCGGCACCTTCACACAGGTGCATCTCGAACTCGGCGGCAAGGATCCGACCTATATCCGCGCCGATGCCGATCTCGAAGCCACGATCCCGCAGATCGCCGAGGGCACCTATTCCAATGCCGGCCAGTCCTGCTGTTCGGTCGAGCGCATCTATGTCGACCAGGCGATCCATGACCGCTTCGTCGAAGCGCTGGTTGCCGAAACGGCGAAATGGACCATCGGCCATCCCATCGGCGAAAAGCCGATGGTCGGCCCGGTGGTGCGGGCGAGTGCCGCCGACACGATCCGCGATCTCGCCGAACAGGCGGTCCGGGCAGGAGCCCGGCGCCTGATGCCGCGAGACGGAACGCTCAAGGCCTCTGGTCTTGGCGCCGCCTATGTCGCGCCGGAAGTGCTGGTGGGTGTCGATCACAGCATGCGGATCATGCGCGACGAACTGTTCGGGCCGGTGGCCTGCATCCAGTCCGTCGGCAGCGATGACGAGGCGATCGGCCTGATGAACGACAGCGATTTCGGCCTCAGCGCCTCGATCTGGACCACAGATATCGAGCGCGGCGTGGCGCTGCTCGACGAGGTCGAGGCCGGTACCGTCTATCTCAATCGCTGCGACCACGCCGACCTGCATCTACCCTGGGGCGGCATCAAGAATTCCGGCCTCGGCCGCACCAATGGCCGCGCCGGCCTGGCGGAGGCGACAGCGGCCAAGGCCTATCATGTCCGCTCCGTCATCGGCTGATCCGGAGGACGGCCCGGTGAGCGCCGCGAGCCTTGCAGAGCTTGATGAGAGAGCAGTCGCCGCGCTGGCCGCCGCCAGTGTCGAGCGGCTGCGGATCGAGGCGGCGAGCCCCTATCTGCTGATCGCCGAACATGCGGGCAATCTGGTGCCCGCGCCATGGCATGACCTTGGCCTCGCAGCACCCTATCTCGGCACGCATTTCGCCGTCGACATCGGCATCGATGCCTTGACGCGCCGGCTGTCGCAGACATTGCGGGCGCCGGCCGTGGTCGCGCATTATTCGCGGCTGTTCCTCGACTACAACCGGCCTGCCGGCGAATGGGACTTCATGCGCCCGGATCTCGGCGGCATTCCGGTGCCTGGCAATCTCGCGCCCGATGCAGTCGATGTCAGGCTGCGCAAGATGATCGCCTGGGCGCCGGTCGAACAGGCTGTTATCGACGCCGCGGCTGGCCGGCAGGCGCTGATCTCGGTGCATTCCTTCACCCCGGTGATGGGCGGCGTCAGGCGCAATGTCGACATCGGCGTCCTGTGGCGGGAGCAGTCCCCCTTCGTCACCTCGGTGTTGAAAACGCTTGGCGCGCGGGGCGCCGAGGCCGGGTTGAGGATCGGCGACAACGAGCCGTATGACTGGCGTCAGGCAGTTGGCTACACGCTGAACCGGCACGGGTTGGAGCAGGGCAGGCCTTGCCTTTATCTCGAAGTCCGCAACGACCTGCTTTCCGATCCGGAAACATTCGAGCTCGTCAGCCGCACGCTAGAAACCGTATTTGCCACCGTTGCGATGTCGTTATGGCCGAAACCAGCCGTAGCCGTCTAAAGGCTGGACGCCCCCGAGGCGCGCCGCTAGAGCTTGTCGAATTGGAAACACGACAGCCAAGGGCGCGGGTGATGCAGGGCAATGTGGGTAGCAAGATCCGCGATGCGCGCAAGGAGCGGAACATCACGCTGCGCGATCTCAGCGAACGCTCCGGCCTTTCGGTTTCGCAATTGTCGAAACTGGAGAACGGCAAAGCCCGGCTGACGGTCGACGTCGCACTGATGATCGCCGGCGTGCTGCATGTGCCGGTGGCCTCCTTCCTGTTCAGCCCGAAGCCGGGCATGCAGGCGCGGCGCTCGATCACGCGCGCCGGCAGCGGCATCCTGCACCAGGGCAACGCAATGGAATTCGAGGTCCTGTGCAGCGATTTTCGCGACAAGACCAACATTTTCTGGCGTGTCACGCTGCGCGCGAAGAGTTTTGAGGAGAACGGTGGCTGGCGCAGCCATTCGGGCGAGGAGTTCATCCACGTGCTGAGCGGCAGCCTGGAACTGCACACGATCCATTATGATCCAACCGTGCTGCAGCCGGGCGACAGCATCCTGTTCGATGGCGAAATGCAGCACGCCTATATCGCGCTGGGCGAAGAGCAGGTGATCATGCTGATGTCGAACACAGTGCCGCGCGACGGGCTGCCGGCCGGCGCCGGGGTCTGATCCCGGCCTGACTGGAATCCGGGCCCGAAAGTTTGGGGCCTCTCAAGAATATTTTCTAAAATGGAAAAAAATACTTGTTATGGAAAAGTCCGGGGTCTAGCATCCTGTTCACCGGCCGACAGGAGAAATAGCCATCGGCCGGATGGGAGATGGAACCGATGCTGTCGGTTGAGGCAGTCAGCAAGACCTTTGGCGGCGTGCAGGCGTTGCGCAGTGCCTCGCTGGCCTGCGAGGCCGGCGAAATCCTCGGCCTGATCGGCCCCAATGGCGCCGGCAAATCCACTCTGGTCAACGCCATCTCCGGCGTGCTCAAGCCGGACACCGGCAGTGTGAGGCTGGCGGGCAAGGAGATCACCGGCCACGGTCCTGAGCATTGCGCGCGGGCCGGCGTCGCGCGTACGTTCCAGACCATCCGGCTGTTCAAGGATTTGACCGTCCGGCAGAATGTCGAGGTCGCCCATATCACCTGCCAGGCGGTTCGGCCGGAAGCGGCGGCACGCATCGGCGTCGATCAACTGCTTGCGCAATATCAGCTGGATGGCTTCGCCGACGTTCCGGCCGGCACGCTGTCCTATGGCAGCCAGCGTCGGCTCGAAATCGCCCGCGCGCTGGCGTTGGGCCCATCGTTGCTGCTGCTCGACGAGCCGGCGGCCGGCCTCAACGAAGGCGAGTCCGAGACATTGGCGGTAGCGATCGAGGGCATTCGCAGGGATGTCGGCTGCGCGACCATCGTCATCGATCACGATTTGCGATTCATCAACCGGCTTTGCGACCGGCTCTGCGTCATGGATCAGGGCCAGGTGATCGCGTCCGGGCAAACCGAAGCGGTGTGGCGCGATCCGCGCGTCATCGAGGTTTATGTCGGGCAGTCCGAGACATCGTGACGGCGCCCTAAGCGCCAACAACAAGGGAGAAGGAGGGGTCAAATGGAGAAGATGATTTTGGGGGCCGCGGTCGTGGCGGCGGGGCTTTTGCAGGTGACGCATGCCGGTGCCGCCGATCTGAAGATCGGGCTCGCGGTGGCAATGACCGGCACCTACGCACCCTACAGCGAGGCCGAAGGGGCGCGCTGCATGGCCGACAAATTGAACAAGGCCGCAGGCGCCGGCGATCCCAAGGTCGAGCTGATGATCGAGGACAACCGCTCCGATCCGCAGCTTTCGGTGTCGCTCGGCCAGAAATTCCTCGATGCCGGCGCCCAGGTCATCACCGGCGTGCCGTTCCCGGATGCGCTGATCCCGACAGCGCAGATCGCCGCGCCCTATGGTGCCACTGTATTCTCGGCGCCGAACACGCAGCTTGAGATGCAGCAGGCCGGCCTCGACAATTTCATTGCCGGCGCGGTGCCGGATCCGATCAATGCGGCAGCGACCGCCAATGCGCTCTACGGCAAGGGCGCGCGTACCGTGGCGCTGATGGTCTCGCCCGATGCAGGCTCTTATTCCGAAAAGCTGCCGGAATGGTTCGGCGAGGTGTTCGAGCATCTCGGCGGCAAGGTCGTCTCCAAGCTCAACTATTCCTGGGGCACATCAGACTGGTCGCCGCAGATCGCTAGCATCAAGGCGTTGCCGCAGAAGCCGGACGCCATCCACATCTGCGGCGTGCTGCCCGATGTCGGCATTTTCATCCGCCAGCTGCGCGCCAATGGCTATGACGGTTGGGTGGCCGGCTGCGATGCCTTCGACGACAAGTCGCTGGAAGGCACCGTGGGTGATCCGGCATCGCTGGAGAAGGTGATGTTCGCCACCCATGGCGCGACCGGCGTCGACAGCCCGATCGACAAGTTCCTGGCCCAGTGCAAGGCCGACGGCTACAAGATCAACGGCATCTTCGACGCGCTTGGCGCCGACATGGTGCAGATCAGCTACGAGGCGGCGAAGAAGTCCGGCACGGTCGAGCCCGCCGCCTTGCGCGAGGCGATCCGCGCGCCGGGCGGCTATCCCGGCACCACGGCGCCGGTCATATCCTTCGCCGAGAAGAAGGGTTATCCGGTCAAGGCCGTGCCGGTGATGGGGTTTGCGAACGGCAAGCGGGTGCTGATCACCGACACGCCGCCGACCTTCGTTCCGGCGCTGAACTGACGGGCAGCGAGCGATGACGGATCGAGACTTCGGTGCAGACCTCGTCGTGCTGAGCGTCGACAATCTGGTCGTCCGCTACGGCGCGGTGAGCGCGGTGCGCGACCTCAGCTTGAAGGTCGGGCGGGGCGAACTCGTCGCCCTGCTCGGCCCCAACGGCGCCGGCAAGAGCTCGACCATCAACGCGCTGACCGGCCTGGTCACGCCGGTTTCCGGCCGCGTCGTTCTCGACGGCCAGGACATTTCGCGTGTCCGCACCGAGGACCGCATTCGCGCCGGCCTGACCTCCACCCCCGAAGGCCGGCACATCTTCGCCAATCTGACGGTCGGCGAGAACCTTCGGCTTGGCGCGGCGATACGGCGCGATCCCAAGGGCGTGCGCCAGGACATCGAGCGCTTCCTGGCCTTGTTTCCGGTGCTTTCCGAACGCTACGGGCAGGCGGCCGGCACGCTATCGGGTGGCGAGCAGCAGATGTTGGCCATCGCCAGATCGCTGATGTCGCGGCCGAAGCTTTTGCTGCTCGACGAGCCGTCGCTGGGACTGGCGCCGAAG
>NZ_RZRK01000969.1:0-2063 GCF_003997835.1 Mesorhizobium sp. M7A.F.Ca.CA.004.12.1.1 | reverse complement strand
CGACGTCATTGGTCAGCTTGCCGTCGACGATCTTGCGGTACGGGCTCTCGATGAAGCCGTATTTGTTGACGCGTGCGAAGGTGGCCAGCGAGTTGATCAGACCGATATTCGGGCCTTCCGGCGTCTCAATCGGGCAGATGCGGCCGTAATGCGTCGGGTGCACGTCGCGCACTTCGAAGCCGGCGCGCTCGCGGGTCAGACCGCCCGGTCCAAGCGCCGAGAGGCGGCGCTTGTGGGTGATCTCCGACAGCGGGTTGGTCTGGTCCATGAACTGCGACAGCTGCGAGGAACCGAAGAACTCGCGCACGGCGGCAGCCGCCGGCTTGGCGTTGATCAGGTCCTGCGGCATGACCGTGTCGATCTCGATCGAGGACATACGCTCCTTGATCGCGCGCTCCATGCGCAGCAGGCCGACGCGGTACTGGTTTTCCATCAGCTCGCCGACCGAACGCACGCGGCGGTTGCCGAGATTGTCGATGTCGTCGATCTCGCCCTTGCCGTCGCGCAGCTCGACCAGCGTCCTGACCACGGCCAGGATGTCGTCCTTGCGCAGCACGCGCACGGTGTCCTCGGCCTTGAGCTCGAGACGCATGTTCATCTTGACGCGGCCGACGGCCGACAGATCGTAGCGCTCACTGTCGAAGAACAGCGAGTTGAACATGGCTTCGGCGGTTTCGAGCGTCGGCGGCTCGCCGGGGCGCATGACACGATAGATGTCGAACAGCGCGTCCTGGCGGCTCTCGTTCTTGTCGACGTTGAGCGTGTTGCGGATATAGGCGCCGACATTGACGTGGTCGATGTCGAGAACCTTGATCTCGTCTTCGCCGGTGCCGAGCAGAACCTTCAGCGTCTTCTCGTCGATCTCGTCGCCGGCCTCGAGGAAGATCTCGCCGGTGGCGTAGTTGACGATGTCCTCGGCCAGATAGTTACCGAGCAGGTCCTCGTCGGTGGCCTTGATCGCCTTCAGACCCTTTTCGCCAAGCGCCCTCGCCTGGCGGGCGGTGATCTTCTTGCCGGCTTCGACGACGACTTCGCCGGTATCGGCATCGACCAGGTCGCCGACGGCCTTGAGGCCGCGGAAACGCTCGACGTTGAACGGAATGCGCCAATGGTCGCCGGCGCGCTTGTAGGTGATCTTGTTGTAGAAGGTCGACAGGATCTCTTCGCCGTCCATACCGAGCGCCATCAGCAGCGACGTCACCGGAATCTTGCGGCGGCGATCGATGCGGGCGTGCACGACGTCCTTGGAATCGAACTCGATGTCGAGCCACGAGCCGCGATAGGGGATGACGCGCGCGGCAAACAGAAGCTTGCCCGACGAGTGCGACTTGCCCTTGTCATGGTCGAAGAAGACGCCCGGCGAGCGGTGCATCTGCGAGACGATGACGCGCTCGGTGCCGTTGACGATGAAGGTGCCGTTCAAGGTCATGAGCGGCATGTCGCCCATGTAGACGTCCTGCTCCTTGATGTCCTTGATGGACTTGGCGCCGGTATCCTCGTCGATATCGAACACGATGAGGCGCAGCGTCACCTTCAGCGGCGCGGCATAGGTGAGGTCGCGCTGACGGCATTCGTCAACGTCGAATTTCGGTCCTTCGAACTCGTACTTCACGAACTCCAGCATCGAGGAGCCGGAAAAATCGGAGATCGGGAAAACCGACTTGAAAACAGCCTGCAGTCCCTCGTCCGGACGCCCGCCCTTGGGCTCCGCCACCATCAGGAATTGATCATAGGATGCCTTCTGAACCTCGATGAGGTTCGGCATCTCCGCAACTTCCGGGATCTTTCCGAAGAACTTGCGTACGCGTCTGCGGCCATTGAAAGTCTGGGTCTGGGCCATCGTCGCTCCTTAGCTCTAAACTCGGGACGAGCCTCGCCGCGGCTCGCCTTGCATTCTGGGCCACCTTGGCGGCAACCCTCTGTCTGTTTTCCCGGCGCCTGTCGGCGGCCGGCTAGAACGGGAGAAAACCCGTTTCCTGAAGGCCGGTTTTCGGCCCTCAGGAAAGAGGTTCTCGTAGATCTCGCGTTACGCGTGCTCCCTCCGGGCGAAGGGAGTGGCGGAC
>NZ_RZRK01000968.1:0-2063 GCF_003997835.1 Mesorhizobium sp. M7A.F.Ca.CA.004.12.1.1 | reverse complement strand
GCATTCCTTTCGTGGCCATCACGCTGCTGGCCGGCCTGCAGACGATTCCCCAATCGCTTTACGAGGCCGCGACGCTCGACGGCGCCAGCCGTTGGCAGTTGTTCCGCTATGTGACGCTGCCGCTGCTGACGCCGATCATCGCCATCACCATGACCTTTTCGGTCCTGTTCACCTTCACCGATTTCCAGTTGATCTATGTGCTGACTCGCGGCGGACCGGTGAATGCCACCCATCTGATGGCGACGCTCTCGTTCCAGCGCGGCATTTCCGGCGGCCAGCTTGGCGAGGGAGCCGCGATCGCGGTGGCGATGATCCCGTTCCTGCTAGCGGCGATCCTTTTCAGCTATTTCGGGCTGCAACGTCGTAAATGGCAGCAGGGCGGTGGAGACTGACATGGCCGCGATCGAAACGAACAATCGTCCGAACACGGATGAAGGCGGCATGGGCTATCTCCAGAGCCTGCCCCGGCGCGTGGTCACCGTTTATCTGCCGCTCCTGATCTTCGTCATCGTGCTGCTGTTCCCGTTCTACTGGATGACGATCACGGCGGTGAAACCCAATCTCGAGATGACGGATTATGCCAATTTCAATCCGTTCTGGGTCGTCAATCCGACACTCGAGCATATTCGGTATCTGCTCTTCGACACATCCTATCCGGGCTGGCTTCTCAACACGATCATCATCTCGACCGCCTCAACTTTCCTGTCGCTGCTGGCGGCGGTGTTCGCTGCCTATGCGATCGAGCGCTTGAGGTTTTCCGGGGCGCGGCAGGTCGGCTTGGCAATCTTCCTGGCCTATCTCGTGCCGCCCTCGATACTGTTCATTCCCCTGTCGGTAATGGTGTTCAACCTCGGGCTTTACGATACGCCGTTCGCGCTGATCCTCACCTATCCGACCTTCCTCATTCCATTCTGCACGTGGCTCTTGATGGGCTACTTCCGCTCGATACCCTTCGAACTGGAAGAATGCGCGCTGATCGACGGCGCGAGCCGCTGGCAAATCCTGACCAAGATAGTTCTGCCGCTGTCGGTGCCCGGCCTGATTTCCGCCGGCATCTTCGCTTTCACCCTGTCATGGAACGAATTCATCTACGCCTTGACCTTCATCCAATCGTCCGAAAACAAGACCGTGCCGGTCGGCGTGCTTACCGAGCTCGTACGTTCGGACGTCTATGAATGGGGAGCCCTGATGGCAGGCGCGCTGATCGGCTCCCTGCCGGTGGTGGTGCTCTATTCATTCTTTGTCGAGCACTACGTCTCCTCGATGACGGGGGCGGTCAAGGAGTGAAGCTGAGGCGGAAATCCCACCCTCGGCGGACCATCGAAGCAAGCTCGTGGGTGCCAAGCTGATCGTCAGCTTCCGGCCAAAGGCGACGATGGAAAAATCTGCCCGATGGCGCGAAGCCGGCAGCTTCGATCCGATCCGCGCACTCCGCTCCCTCTCCTTCCCGCAAGCCTGCCACAAGCTTGTTGAGGCATGGTCTGGCTAAGGAAAACCGGTAAAAGGCGGACTTTCTTGGCGATTTCTCCACCCAGCGACATCGTTATGGATGTGGCCCGAGCCGCCGACCCGGCGGATATCGAGACCGCCCGCGCCGCGCTGGCAAAGCGGGCCGGCGGCGCTGCGGGCACGTTTTCACTCGACACCGCCGCTTCGGTCGATGCCGGCTCGATCCTGTCGCGCGCCACCGCCGACAAGGCCGCCGCTGCAACCGACCCGGCCAACAAATTCAAGAAGTTCGAGGCGATGGTGCTGCAGACCTTCATCCAGAACATGCTGCCAAAGGACACCGAGGGCGTCTACGGCAAGGGCCTGGCTGGCGACATGTGGAAATCGCAGCTTGCCGAGCGGGTGGCCGACGTGATGGCCGAACGCGGCGGCATCGGCATCGCCAAGTCGATGCTTGCCGACCACTATCTCGAAGGCAAGCGCGTGGTTCCGGTCGGTCCGGTCTCGGGCGGGTTGGAAAAGACCGAGATCGACCAGCAAAACAGCCTGTCGACCTCGCTGGTCCACCAATTGCAGCGCAAGGCTGCGGGGTCGATGACCGGTGACGAGACGAC
>NZ_RZRK01000967.1:0-2070 GCF_003997835.1 Mesorhizobium sp. M7A.F.Ca.CA.004.12.1.1 | reverse complement strand
ATCTACACCGGCACGCCGCGCTTCACGCTTGGAATCCGGGAATATGCCGACGGGTTGAATTTCGTTGCGGTGGCGGTCGGCGTCTTTGGCGTCGCCGAGATCCTGCGCAACCTCGAAAACGAGGATGAGCGCTCCGTGATGATCCGCAAGGTCACCGGCCTTATGCCGACCCGCGAGGACTTTCGGCGCATGGCAGCGCCCATCGTGCGCGGAACGATCATCGGTTCGGCGCTCGGCATCCTGCCGGGCGGCGGCGCGATCCTGGCAGCTTTTGCGTCCTACACGGTCGAAAAACGCGTCTCGAAAAACCCGCAGGAGTTCGGCAAGGGCGCCATCGAAGGCGTCGCCGGACCGGAATCGGCCAACAATGCCGGTGCGCAGACCTCCTTCATCCCGATGCTGACGCTCGGCATTCCAGCCAACCCGGTCATGGCGCTGATGATCGGCGCCATGATCATCCAGGGCATCGTGCCCGGCCCCAATGTCGCGACCGAACAGCCGGCGCTGTTCTGGGGCATCATCGCCTCGATGTGGATCGGCAATCTGACGCTGATCGTCCTCAACCTGCCACTGATCGGGCTTTGGGTGAAGCTGCTGACGATCCCCTATTACGTGCTTTTCCCGATCATCATGGCGTTCTGCTCGATCGGCGTCTACAGCGTCAACAGCAACGTCTACGACCTCTACGCCGTCGCCTTCTTCGGCTTCCTCGGCTATCTCCTGACCAAGCTGCGCTGCGAACCGGCGCCGCTGCTGCTCGGCTTCGTGCTCGGCCCGCTGCTCGAGGAAAACCTGCGCCGCGCCATGATCCTCTCGCGCGGCGACCCGAGCACCTTCTTGACCAGACCGATCAGCGCCGGCCTGCTGCTCATCGCGCTCGCCGTGCTCGTCATCGTCTTCCTGCCGGCGGTCAAGAAAAAGCGCGAAGAGGTGTTTGTGGAGGAGAGTTGAATTACGCCGTCGTTCCGCTTCGGTCCTGAATCTCTTCGACAGGGTCGAGCGGTGCGATCGGCACCAGCGGTGCCGGCACATCGGTCGTCTTGACCTCGGCCTTGCAGATGTCGGCGATGACGCAGGCCGGGCAATCCGGCTTGCGCGCCTTGCAGACGTAGCGGCCATGCAGGATCAGCCAGTGATGTGCATGGCGCATATATTCGTCCGGAATGATCTTCAACAATCCTTGCTCGACCTGTTCCGGCGTCTTGCCGGGCGCCAATCCGAGCCGGTTGCCGATACGGAGAATGTGCGTGTCGACCGCCATCGTGTGCTGGCCGAAGGCCATATTGAGCACGACATTGGCGGTCTTGCGCCCGACCCCGGGCAGCTTGACCAATTCATCGCGACTGTCGGGTACCTCGCCGCCATGGTCGCGGATCAGCGCCTGCGACAGCGCAATCACATTCTTCGCCTTGTTGCGCCACAGCCCGATGGTGCGGATATATTCGCCGACCCTTGCCTCCCCCAGCGCCAGCATCTTGTGCGGCGTATCGGCGGCCTTGAACAGCGCCCGCGTCGCCTTGTTGACGCCGGCATCCGTCGCTTGCGCCGACAGCACCACCGCGACCAGCAGCGTGAAGGCGTTGACATGTTCGAGCTCGCCCTTCGGCTCGGGCCGCTGGACGGAAAAGCGCCGGAATATCTCGTGCACTTCGGCCGGGCTGTAGCGCGACGAGCTCCGCACCGGCCGCGGGCGTGGCTTGACGTTCGACCCATCGCGTCGTGCGGGCAACAGCTCTTTTTTGGACAGGGAAGAATCTTTGGACTTGGGGCTTGCCATTTCCCTCCTATAATATCCCCTCATGAGCGACACAAACGCCTCGTTTCAGGCCGACGAGCCATTCTTTCAGGCGCTACTCACCCCGCACCGGTCTCTGGGCCGGACAGGCTTCTTCATCCTGATGGGCGCGCTGCTGTTCGGCTGGCTGGTGACAGGCGCGTTTTTCCTGTCGCGCGGCGCCTGGCCGGTGTTCGGCTTCTTCGGCCTCGACGTGGCCGCCGTCTACCTCGCCTTTCGCATCAACTACCGGGCCGCTCGCGCCCGCGAGGAAGTCTCGGTCTCGCGCACCAGCC
>NZ_RZRK01000966.1:0-2071 GCF_003997835.1 Mesorhizobium sp. M7A.F.Ca.CA.004.12.1.1 | reverse complement strand
GCACATAGTCGCCGGCGGCGTGGCCGAGCGTATCGTTGATCTGCTTGAATCGGTCGAGATCGAGCTGGACGACGGCAAGGCGTTCGCGACGCCGGTGCGTTCCCTTGATCAGCGTGTCGAAATGATCGGTCAGGAACGTGCGGTTGTGCAGGCCGGTAAGGCCGTCATGCACCGCGATGAAGGCCATGGAATTGCGCGCGTCGATCAATTCATGCGTCTTGCGCAGGATGGCGTTCGACATCGGCCTGAAGATGAAGAGCGCCACCAGTATGATGACGCCGATTGTGGCGTAGAACAGCGTGCGATGGAGAGCGAGCAGCTTCTCGGAGCGGTCGTCGGCGTCGGCAGTGATGCGCTGGCCAAGCGCAGCGTAGCCCGACAAGGTCGCATTGGCGACGGAGGCGTCGAGATTGACGCGTTCGTCGCCGCCCTTGTAACCGCCATTGCCGCTGAATTGCGATTCATAGGCCGAGATCAGGCGGTCGCCATTGGCGATCAGCCCGACCGAGAAATAGTCGAGGTGGAAGGGCTTGGCGAAAAGGACGCTTTCGATCGACTTCGGGTCAAGCTTGGCCGGCGATTGCGGATCGGCTCCCGTCTGATCGAGCAGCAGGTCGTAGTTCGTCTCGAACTCCGCCGTTGCCTGCTTGAGCGCGCTGACCAGCGCCGGTTGCTTGTCGCGTGAGCCGGCGCCCGTTGCACCGGCAAGGAAGACGATGCGCTGCGACAGCGTCTTTTGTGTGCTGACGATGTCGAGCAAGGTGTGATTGTGCTGTTGGGTGGCCATCATCTGCTGCAGCAGGATGAAGGAGGCGATCACCATGGCCGCAATGATCAGCAGGGCCAGCCAATAGCCGGCCTTGATCAGCAGTATGAGCTTGCCTGAAACGGTTTGCACCGGCTGCTGCGACATTTTCGGGGGCGGCCCTCTCGCCTACGGATTCTTGCCTAAAGATTCTTGTATGAGCACCATTGAACTGCAAACGTTAACAGGACCGGAAATCGACGGCTGCCCGGCGAGGGGCGGCTGTCGAAAGATCGCGAAATGGTTATCGGCTCGTTTAACGCCGTACCGGCATTTGAGCGGTCATCGGCCAGAACCCTTGTCGCGGCATCGTTTCCGCCGCCGCATGATGATCGACATCGGGGCGGCATCGTGCTGCTTGCCACCGATCCGGTCGTTTTTGCGATGGATTTTTCACGCGGACGAGACGACAGTCAGCCCACATCAAACGAGGCCGACCATGACCGCAGCATTCCTCTCCCACATCGACGGCGAGCTCGCGGGGCTCAAATCGGCAGGCCTCTACAAGTCGGAGCGGGTGATCACTTCGACGCAGTCGGCCGAGATCGAGGTCGGCGGCGACAAGGTGCTGAATTTCTGTGCCAACAACTATCTCGGCCTCGCCGATAGCGCCGATTTGCGCAATGCTGCCAAGCAGGCGCTCGACCGCTATGGCTACGGCATGGCATCGGTGCGCTTTATCTGCGGCACCCAGGAAGAGCACAAGCAGCTCGAATCCACGATTTCCTCTTTCCTCGGCATGGAAGACACCATCCTCTACGGCTCCTGTTTCGATGCCAATGGCGGCCTGTTCGAGACGCTGCTGGGCGAGGAAGACGCCATTATCTCGGATGCCTTGAATCATGCCTCGATCATCGATGGCGTGCGGCTGTCGAAGGCCAAACGTTTCCGCTACGCCAACAACGACATGGCCGATCTCGAGGCGCGACTGAAGGAAGCCCGGGACTGCCGCTTCCGGTTGATCGCCACCGACGGCGTGTTTTCGATGGATGGCATCATCGCCAATCTCACGGGTGTCTGCGACCTCGCCGAGAAATACGACGCCATGGTGATGGTCGACGACAGCCATGCCGTCGGCTTCGTCGGCCGAAACGGCCGCGGCTCGGCCGAACATTGCGGCGTCGAGGGCAGGGTCGACATCATCACCGGCACGCTCGGCAAGGCGCTTGGCGGGGCCTCCGGTGGCTACACCTCGGGCAAAGGCCAGGTGGTCGACTGGCTGCGCCAGCGCTCACGGCCGGATCTCTTCTCCAACACGCGCATGCC
>NZ_RZRK01000965.1:0-2084 GCF_003997835.1 Mesorhizobium sp. M7A.F.Ca.CA.004.12.1.1 | reverse complement strand
GTATTTGTTCAGGACCGTGAGCAAGCTTGAAGAGAGCGGCATCCGCGACCGGAATCTCTGGCGCATCCAGGACTTGGTTGCACGGCAGATCGCCGCTTCAACCGGTGGCGCCGATTAGGCTGATCTCTTCCTAACGGCAGGCGCGATAACCGTTTTTGCGGTTCTTGATGTCGAAATGGAAATGGTTGCGGTGGTCGTAATTGTAGCCGGGGCCGAGCACGGTGGTGAAGTACTGGCAGCCGTCGGCGCGCACATTGTTGAGGAAGCCGCGGGTGCGGAAAGCGAACAGGCCGGGCTTACGCACGTCAATGTCGTCGCCATTGTTGAGTTCGATGCTCATGACGTCGAGCGCATTTCCCTTGCCATGCTCGGACAGGACACCTTCGCCGGCAATCCTGCGGCAGGAATAGCTGGAGCCCTGGTGGATGGTCTTGACGCCGGAGAAATAGCGCCAGCGGGCGGAGGGGACGAGCTCGTTCTTCGTCCAGCCGGCAAAGGTGGCGGCCATGTCGCAGGTCAGGGTTGCCGCGGGTTTCATCTGGATGTTGCCGATGGCCGAAACCTTGACCGGATAATCGATGCCGCACTGGCCTTCATGGATCGGCGCCAGGTCGGTGTAGGCGACATCGAGACGCTTCAATTGCTGCCGGCAGTCGGTTTCGCTGGCCGGCATCTGCTCGACGGGCGACATCGGCTCGTCCATGCGCGGATAAGCGGCCTGCGTCATGTATGGATTGGAAGGGACAAGCTTCTGCATGCCGGCATATTGCGGCACGGCAGCCGTCTGCGCGCCGACGTCGACGGCCGGCTGCAGCGACAGCACACTGCCGGTGTTGCAGGCGGAAAGCGCCGCCAGCGCCAGGCCGGCGGTCAGCATTGCTGCATATTTTGTCTGGCGCGCGGTGGCGAAAAACACGGCCCGAAATTTGCCGGCCATTGGCGGAATCCCGTTGATGGATATCCGGCATTTTAACGATCAAGGGTAAAGGAAAACTCAGCGCCCGCGTTCATGCCTGCGGCCGAATTGCGGCACGCGGATCATCGGCGAGGGCAATTCATCTTCGACAAGGCGCCTACTAGTTTTATAATAATTGCGGTTGGAGGGGTAAATGTCGATCTGGCGTACGATAAAACGGTTCTTCACCGCCCGGGATCTGCGTGAAGTGTATGTAACTTTACGCAGGAGTCCCTATTCGTTTGCCTTTCTTCTGAAGCTGGACAGGGATCAGCAGAAGTATGTTGTGGTTCAATTCCGGCATAAAAGTTTCGTCCAAGAGACTTGCAGCATGAGTATCGAAGATTTTGATGATTTTACACGTGGTGTTTTGATCATGAGGGCCGAGATCGACAAGCCGCTCCCGCCGAGCGCTCTGCAATAGATTTAGCCCAATTCCTGAGTGCGCTTTCGGCTATTGGCAGAACGTCCCGCCATGCCGTCTCGGTTCGAGATCGAGATGGAAATGCAGGGAGTGATCGGCATCGGCGCCCGGACCGAGCACCGTCTTGAAGGGTCCACAGGCGGCCTTGCGCACGGCATTGAGGAATTTGGCGTCCTTCTCCGGCGGCGCCGGGCCGACCTCGATCTTCTTGCCGTCCGACAGCGTGAAGCTGGCGATGTCGAGCGCGTTGCCGAACGCGTGTTCCGACAGTTTTCGGGTGCCGTTGCGTGGCCGGCAGACAAAGGCCGATGCCTGGCCGATCGATTTCAGGTCCTCACCGAATTCGGCTTTCGCCGCCGGCTGGATGACATCGGCGGCAAAACGCGCCGTCGCCTCGGCCATCTTGCAATTGAGCTCGGTGCCGGGGCCGATGGCGACGGACTTTCCAAGGTTCTTCAGCACGATGGGGTATGGGATCGAACAGCCGATTTCGGGCTGGCTTTCCGCCTTGTGTTCTTCGAATTCGACGCCGAGCGTCTTCAGTCGTTCGCGGCAGGCGACTTCCTCGGCTGGCATTTTCTCGTCGGGCAGATCGGCCGAGCGCGGATCGGGCAGCATCTTCTTCTCGTCCGCGTCCGCCGGCTTTTGCGACGGCTGCGGGCCAACGTTGGGCGGCTGAGCCTCGGGCTCCGCGATGTCGGGTTT
>NZ_RZRK01000964.1:0-2094 GCF_003997835.1 Mesorhizobium sp. M7A.F.Ca.CA.004.12.1.1 | reverse complement strand
ACGAATTATCGATGACGACGCAGCCCTGCTTGCCGATCTTCGGCGACCATTCCTTGGAGACGCTGCCGCCGGCCGACATGATGCAGATGTCGGTGTCGGAAAAATCATACTGGTCGAGCGTCTTCACCTTCAGCGTGCGGTCGCCGAACGACACTTCCGTGCCCTGGCTGCGCCGCGACGCCAGCGCCACGACTTCGCTTACCGGAAAGCCGCGCTCTTCCAGCATGTTGAGCATTTCCCGGCCCACATCGCCCGTGGCGCCGACGATCGCTACCTTGAAACTCATCGAAAAATCTCCTGTCCCTCTCCGCTTGGTTTTTGGAGAAACCCGCTGGCCGATGCGGGTTCCGTCCCCCGGGCCGAACCCGGGAGAGGGTGGTTAGGCCAAGGGAGTCACACCGTTTTGGTGGTGGTTTTGGCCATAGTTTTGCTGGAACGAGGGGACGCGCCGACGCGCCCGGCCCAATGATGTGCATTGAGGCTGGGGGCATCGAATGCAAGAAGAGCCATCAAAAGGCCGCGCATCGAAAAACGATCCCGTTCAAAGCGGGCTTTTACGCGGTTTGCGTCAAGAGTCAATTGCGATGAGCGTCCTGTTGCCCTGTACAATGGCGGCGGCACGAAGTACGAACGGCATGACCATCCGGCTCATGGAGCGTCCCGACGCCCGCCGAAGACAGGCCCATTGCTGGGCATATAAGAATCCGAATTCCGAAAGAGTAAGATGTCCAACTTCGATGCACTCGTTCCCGCGCTGGCAAGGGCGCTGGAAAAACGCGGCTATTCCGAGCTGACGCCCGTCCAGAAGGCGGTTGTGGCGCCGGAACTCGGCGAGGCCGATGCGCTGGTTTCGGCGCAGACAGGCTCCGGCAAGACGGTGGCCTTCGGCCTCGCTCTGGCGCCGACCCTGCTTGAGGGCGCGGACCGCTTTGGCCACGCCGCCGCACCGCTGGCGCTGGCGGTGGCGCCGACGCGCGAACTCGCCTTGCAGGTGACGCGCGAACTGGAATGGCTCTACGAACTGACCGGCGCCACCGTGGCGTCATGCGTCGGCGGCATGGACATGCGCTCGGAGCGGCGTGTGCTGGAGCGCGGCGCCCATATCGTCGTCGGCACGCCCGGCCGGCTGCGCGACCACATCACCCGGCGCTCGCTCGACATGTCGGCGCTGAAGGCGGTGGTGCTCGACGAGGCCGACGAAATGCTCGATCTCGGCTTTCGCGAAGACCTCGAATTCATCCTCGACGCTGCTCCGGCCGAACGCCGCACGCTGATGTTCTCGGCCACCGTGCCGCGCTCGATCGCCACGCTCGCCCAGGGCTACCAGCGCGATGCGGTGCGCATCTCGGCCGCCGGCGAGGAGAAGCAGCATCTCGACATCGAATACCGGGCGCTGAGCGTCGCCCAGCCCGACCGCGAGAACGCCATCATCAACGTGCTGCGCTATTACGAAGCCAAGAACGCGCTGGTGTTCTGCAACACGCGTGCCGCCGTCAATCATCTGACCGCGCGCTTCAACAACCGCAACTTCTCCGTCGTGGCGCTTTCGGGCGAGCTCAGCCAGAACGAGCGCAGCCATGCCTTGCAGGCAATGCGCGACGGCCGCGCAAAAGTCTGCATCGCCACCGATGTCGCGGCGCGCGGCATCGATCTGCCCAATCTGGAGCTGGTCATCCATGCCGATCTGCCGACCAATCCGGAAACGCTGCTTCACCGCAGCGGCCGCACCGGCCGCGCCGGGCGCAAGGGCGTCAGCGCGCTGATCGTGCCCAACAGCGCCCGCAAGCGCACCGAGCGGCTGCTGCAGAACGCCGGCCTCAAGGCAACATGGGCGAGCCCGCCCTCGGCCGACGACGTGATGCGGCGCGACGACGAGCGCATCCTGGCCGACCCGGTTTTCGACGAGCCGGTGAAGGACGACGAACGCGGTTTCATCGACGCGCTGCTCGCCAGACATGGCGCCGAACAGGTGGCCGCTGCCTTCGTGCGCCAGTGCCGCGCCAGCCGCTCGGCGCCCGAGGACCTCATGGAGATCGCGCCCTTCACGCCGTCGCGTGAAAGACCGGCGGGCGAAGGTTTCGCGCGCCGCGACGA
>NZ_RZRK01000963.1:0-2095 GCF_003997835.1 Mesorhizobium sp. M7A.F.Ca.CA.004.12.1.1 | reverse complement strand
AGAGTGGGTCGTCCAAAAAACTGAGAGACTGCCACGCGGCCGTCAAGGCGGACGGAGGCGCAAGGTCTGATGTTGTCTTTGCTTCGGGCTAACTTCACCGCATAGGTTTTTGCACCCGGAGGGTTTCATTAACCGCCTAGAGCAATACCGACGGCAATTCCGATGCCGATCGCCACGCCGGTTACTAGGTTCCTTGCCAAGCGAATCGTCCAGGCCGTCGCGGCGGCTCGCCAATTCGATCTCGGCTGAGTCTCTGCAGGCCGATCAGCTCATCAAAAACGTGTTCCATGGTGATTTCTCTCCTTCGGGCGATTCCGGTGTAGATCGGCGCCTAGCGAAGTCGAGTTGTGTAGACATGCTGTAGATCAGCCTATTTTCGGCCGTTCCTGAAAACTCTGAAACCGTTGGAAATGATTGGCTCCCCGGGCCGGATTCGAACCAGCGACCAACCGGTTAACAGCCGGTTGCTCTACCACTGAGCTACCGGGGAACGGATGCTCTATGTGAGTGGCGCAGCCTATAGCTGCCCTTTTCGGCTTTGCAAAGAAGCTTTTCACATTTTTCCGAGGCTTTTTCGCGCAGGCCTTTCTCGCAATCGTCGACGGTTGCCCTCATATTAGCCGTCTTGGCAGGGATATGGAACCGAAAGCGCGGCGGCGGCTTTGGTTCCAGCATGCTTGCGAAAAATCAAACGGGTCAATTTTTCGAGACGATGACAGCACAAGACAACCAGATGCCGGCGCGGAAAATCTCCGTTTTCGGGCGCGAGTTCAAAATGCCGCGCTCGCGCGGGCTCAGAATCACGATCGGCATCCTGCTGACCATCGGCGGTATCCTCGGTTTCCTGCCGATCCTCGGCTTCTGGATGGTTCCGCTCGGATTGCTGGTGCTGTCCTATGAATTCGCCATGGTTCGCCGTCACCGGCGTCGCTTTGTCGTCTGGTGGGAACGGCGTCGCCGGCCCGATTGACCGCCGATAGCGCAGGGTGGGTGTTCAACGGGCGGCGTGTTCTTCCAGTGCCTCATGGATCTGCTTGAGAATCGCCGCGGCCGAGGCAAGCCTTGCCCTGTCGTGCGGCGACAGGCTGTCCGCACCTTCGATGGACAGACGGTCGATTGCGTAATGCAGAAGCTCTCCGCATTGTAGCAGGGACAGGCCGGACGAGGCACTCGTATTTGCTGCCATTGTCCGGCGCATGGCTCTTCCTCCTGCCATGTCCAACGCACGGGCCGCCGATGAGTTTCTCCTCCGGGCAGGCTATGCTTAATTGTCCGCTAATGGAGCGGTCAGGCCCGGTCCGACGATTTGCCGGATGCCGTCCGGACTGACGCGAGGAAACCGTTCGGAATGCACGGTGGCCGCTTGACGGCATTTTCGCCGCAACCTATTGGAACCGGGTGGAACGCCGGGAGCAATGAGGCCTCGTGGCGGAGTGGTTACGCAGAGGACTGCAAATCCTTGCACCCCGGTTCGATTCCGGGCGAGGCCTCCAATGCCCGGGCCCCCGCGCGGCAGCGCAGGGGCCTGAAGTTCCTGACACAATGGACCGCGGTTCTGGCGCGGCAAGCGGATTGGTTGGGACATGAGCGCTGATTTCTCCGAACTACGCGTCAAGATGGTCGACGGCCAGGTCCGCACCACCGATGTGACCAGCGCGCCGCTGCTTGATGCAATGCTTGTCATCCCAAGAGAGATGTTTGTCGGCGCCGCCCAGCGCGATCTCGCCTATATCGACGAGGACATCCGCATTGCCGCCGGCGCGGACGGCGCACGCTACCTGATGGAAGCATCCCCGTTGGCCAAGCTTATCCAACTGGCCGAGATCAATCCGACCGATTCGGCGCTCGATGTCGGTTGCGGAACCGGCTACGCCTCGGCCATCCTGTCGCGGCTGGCCAGGTCCGTGGTGGCGCTTGAGAGTGATTCGGCGCTGGCGGAAACCGCCAGATCGACGCTTTCGTCGCTGGGCTGCGGCAATGTGACCGTCGTCCAGGGTGCGCTGCCGCAAGGGCATGCCGCCCAGGCGCCTTATGACGTCATCCTTGTCGGCGGCAGCGTCGCGGAAGTCCCTGTGACGCTGCCGCCGACAAGGAT
>NZ_RZRK01000962.1:0-2096 GCF_003997835.1 Mesorhizobium sp. M7A.F.Ca.CA.004.12.1.1 | reverse complement strand
TTGCGGCGGGGCGTGGGCGGGCAGGGCGCCGAAGGCCCCCATCAGGCCGGCGACAAGCAGGGCGGCGATGGTTCCCGCGCCGGCCGTTATCCAGGTTTGAAATCTTGAGCGGGCAGTCTTGAACATCCCAAACTATGCACGTCGACGATCAGCCACCCCTGCGCAGTCTAGAAAGAAAAAATTGCCGATGGAACCCGCAAATGGCTGGTCCAGCCTCACGCTGCTTCGCGCGCCCATAGAAGATGGCCATGGCGACGAAAATACCGTGCCACCAGCCGTTGTTGCTTGGCCCTGACCAGGTCGGGCAAGCGCCGCTCCTGGCGCCAGCGCGGTATGTTGCGCCAGCAGGCTATGAAGCGGGCGGCGTCCTCAATGGCCTCTTCCGCCGAGAGCGCCGGGCCAATCGCGGCCAGGAACAGCGCCTCCGACGGTTTCAACTCGTCGATCACTGCCTTGCGCCTGACGTGATCCTGACGGGCGTGGGCGATGCCGTTTCGGCGGATGGCTTCGAAGGCTTCAAGCAGGGCCAGGCTGTCGCCGGCGTAACCGCAGGAACGGGCAAAATCGGTGGCAAAAGCGTCCATTATCGCTCCCGGGTCTGATGCAGTGGGCAGGTTCGTGTCTGACTCACATTTTCATATATATGAAAGCATAACTCAAATTGCACTAGAAGAAAAACTTCGGGGAAAGTTTGAAAACTGCGACTCGACTCCCGGCGCAAAACACAGGAATATGCGAACAAATCAGGAACAACGATGAGGCAGGGGCGATGGCATTGCCGGGCAGGGAACCAACAATCGCGCATGTCGCCTCGATCTCGGTCGAGTGCGCGGATTGCGGCCGCAACCGTTGGTGGCGACCCGATCAGCTGAAGCGGTTCGGCGTGACGGGGAACACGCCGCTTGCCGCTCTGTCGGGCCGCATCGTCTGCGCGGCCTGCCGTGCCGACGGACTGCCAGGAGCGACCGTTACGATCCAGGCGGCCTTCATCGACGAGCGCCAGCGCGTGCGCAGCGAAGCGCAGATGCTGAGCGATCGCGAGGTGCCGCTGGAGGGAGCGAGGCGGGCTTGAGTCTTGTCGAAGGGTGAACGGCCGGTTCGCGTGAGTGAATTGATCGTGCCAGTGGCACGATCAAAGGCCAGCGAACGCCGGGACGCTGCGAAGCAGCGGGGACCCGGCAGGTGGATCCTGCGCTACCCGGCCCTTCGCAAGCTCAGGGCGTTCAAGGCTCGAAAAGCCAAGCAATTGGCTTTTCGTCCGCTGTGCGGACCGCCTTTCACCCCGCAAGGGGAGAAGGCAAGAAGCGCTCCTCAATACCCCAGCAATTCCTTCAGCGGAATCACGCGCCAGACATGTTTGATGGCGTAGCGGTTGAAGGTCAGCGTCTTCGGCGGATTGTACTGCTCGACCACCAGCTCGCCCGCCGTGCGCTTGACCAGCTTCTTGATGAAGGCCTTGCCGTTGCGCTCGTTTTCCTCGGGGAAGGTCTCGATCACCACATGGTCGCCGGGCACCGCGTCGCGGCCGCCGCAATAGATCAGGTCGCCGGGCTCATAACGCGGCACCATGGAATCCGAGAGCACGTGCAGGGCGAACACCTTCGGCAGGTTGCGCACCCCCGGCGGGCGCTGGACGTAACCCGCCGGCTCGCCGTTGAAGGTGAAATCGCCATCGTCGCCGCCGACGGCCGCGCCCAGCACCTCGATATCCATCGACCCCGCGGGTAGCGGACCGGTATCGGTGACGATCTCCGCATCGGCGACCGGTCCGGCATCGTCGAGAAACACGACCTGCCCTTGACCTAGCGCCACCGGGTCGACGCGCAGGAAGGCGGCGGTCTTCAGGAGGTTCTCGGTCTTGGGCAGATTGCGGCCGGTTTCCCAATTGCCGACGGCGGCGACATCAGTGTCGTTGTGCTCGGCGATGTGGCGCATGACCAGGCCGCGCTGCTTGCGCGCCTTGCGGATCGCCGCCCCGACCTTGATCGACAGTTCCGTTCTTGCCATGGCGACCATGTGAGTGATGAAAGTGGCTCTCGTCTATGAAAGAATGGCTTGCATAAATTTGTGAGTTATGCTTATATATGGTTATGCAA
>NZ_RZRK01000961.1:0-2113 GCF_003997835.1 Mesorhizobium sp. M7A.F.Ca.CA.004.12.1.1 | reverse complement strand
AGCCAGGCCTGGGCCCGATGCTTGTCGTGCTGGCGCCGATCACCACCAACATCGCCTCGCCTGCCGGCACATGGATCAGGATGGAGGTGTCCGTCGTCTATGACGGGCCGCAGCCACAGGCAATGTCGGATGACATCCACCAGGATCTTCTGGCCCTGGTGCGCACCTTGAAGATGCATCAGATCGAGGGCGCCAGCGGCTACCAGCACCTGAAGGCCGATCTTGAGGAACGCGCCTCGATCCGCAGCCAGGGTCACGCCAAGCAGATTCTTATCAGGACATTGCTGCTCGAATGAGAAAGTTCCTTCTCGCCACGGCGATGATCGCGGCCGCAACGTCCGTCGCGACGGCGCAGCAACTCGATCTCGGCGGTATCGGCAAGGCCGACGGCACCACCGTAGGCTACATCATCCAGATGTTCGGCCTGCTGACCGTTCTGTCGGTGGCGCCAGGCCTGCTGATCATGGTGACCAGCTTCACCCGTTTCGTCATCGCCTTCTCGATCCTGCGCGCCGGCATCGGCTTGCAGTCGACACCGGCAAACCTCATCCTGATTTCGCTGTCGCTGTTCATGACTTTCTATGTCATGGCGCCGACCTTCGATCAGGCCTGGAACACCGGCGTCAAGCCGCTGATGGACAACCAGATTACCCAGACCGAAGCCTTCGACAAGATTTCGGACCCGTTCCGCACCTTCATGCTGCACAATGTGCGTGACAAGGATTTCGACCTCTTCGCCGACCTTGCCCGCGAGCGCGGACAGACCGTTTCGCGTGACACCGTCGACCTGCGCATCCTGGTGCCGGCCTTCATGATCTCGGAGATCCGGCGCGGTTTCGAGATCGGCTTCCTGATCGTGCTGCCATTCCTCGTCATCGACCTGATCGTCGCCACCATCACCATGGCGATGGGCATGATGATGCTGCCGCCGACAGTGGTGTCGCTGCCGTTCAAGATCCTGTTCTTCGTCCTGATCGACGGCTGGAACCTGCTTGTCGGCAGCTTGGTGCGCTCCTTCAACTGACCCTGCGGCGCCGGCTCGAAATCCCAGCAATATATTTTCGATTAACCGTCCGGTTTAGCCCTTTGGTAGGGACTTGCCCGCATATTCGCTCGCAGATGGCGGGTGATCGATTTTGAGAGATCATGGGCATGATGCCGCACCGTCATACCGGTAGAGCCGGTATGTAAAAAATACCTGTAAAATCAAGGTCCGAGTACCATGTCCAGCATCATGACGAACAGCGCCGCATTGACGGCCCTGCAGAGCCTCAACGCCACCAGCAAATCCCTCACCGACACCCAGGCCCGCATCTCGACCGGCTACAAGGTCTCGCAGGCTTCGGACAACGCCGCTTACTGGTCGATCGCCACCACGATGCGCTCCGACAACCAGGCAATGTCCACCGTTTCGGACGCTCTCGGCCTCGGCGCCTCTAAGGTCGACACAGCCTATACCGGCATGAGTAGCGCGATCGATACGATCAACCAGATCAAGACCAAGCTGGTCGCGTCCTACGGCCAGACGGACGCCTCCAAAGAAAAGACCCAGGTCGAAATCGCCGCCCTTCAGAACCAGTTGAAGGCCTACGCCGATGGCGCCACCTTCTCCGGCACCAACATGCTTTCGGTGTCCACTGCGACAGGCACCGCGGCCGACGTGAAGATTGTTTCGGCCTTCAACCGCGACGCGACCGGCGCGGCTTCGATCTCGACGATCGATGTCAATGTGGAAAGCATCAAGCTGTACGATGCCGGCGCGGCACCAACCGCCAAGGGTATTCTCGACACGGCCCGCCTCGGCACCACGGGCGCTGCTGTTGCCACGGCCTCGGCACCGACGTTGGGCGCTGCCGCAGCGGTTACCGACACCTATTCGGTTGCCTCGCTGACTATCTTCTCGGGTGGCACGGCCGCCAGCGATAGCCAGATCGCGCAGCAGATGAACGTCGTCGATGCCGCGCTCAAGGCCATGACCAACGCCGCCACCACGCTCGGCGCCGCCAAGAGCAGTATCGACCTGCAGAAGACCTTCACCTCGAACCTGATGGACTCCATCGATCGCGGCGCCGGCCAGCTCGCCGATGCCGACATGAACAAGGAATCGACCCGC
>NZ_RZRK01000960.1:0-2113 GCF_003997835.1 Mesorhizobium sp. M7A.F.Ca.CA.004.12.1.1 | reverse complement strand
ACCGGCGTCTTCTCGTGATGCTGAGGCGGGAGGGCCTGGTCGTGAACCACAAGAAGCTGTTCCGGCTCTATCGGGAGGAGAAGCTCGCCGTCGCCGCCGTGGCGGCCGCAAGCGGGCGATCGGGACCAGGGCGCCGATGCTGGTGCCGCTGAGGCCCGACGAGCGCTGGTCGCTCGACTTCGTATCGGACCAGCTCACCGACGGGCGCCGCTTCCGCATCCTGGCCGTCGTCGACGACTGCACGAGAGAGTGCCTCGCACTCATCGTTGATACGTCTCTCTCGGGCATGCGGGTTGCCCGCGAATTGGACGGCTCATCACCGAGCGGGGCCGGCCCAGGATGATCGTCAGCGACAATGGCAGCGAGTTCACCTCGAACGCCATCCTCTCCTGGGCGGATCAGAACCGCGTCGAATGGCATTACATTGCGCCCGGCAAGCCGATGCAGAATGGCTTCATCGAGAGCTTCAACGGCCGACTGCGCGATGAACTGCTCAACGAGACGCTGTTCACCTCGCTGGCTCAGGCGCGCGTAGCCATCGCCCTGTGGCACGCCGACTACAACACCGCGCGGCCGCACTCCCCCCTGGCAGACCCCGGCCAAGTTCGCCAGCACCTTCAATCCGCGACGGTCGCTCGCGCTGCGCTATGCCAAAGGCTCCGCGCCAGCGCCCGTCGCTTCACCCGCCCAGCAGGGCACAACCCACGCCGGAAACGAACTCAAAACTGCTGGGGCAACGTCAGTCCCATAGAGCCTTGATGGTTATCTCGGCCTTTGCTCGCAGCAGCGCCTTAGGTTGGGCGAAGGCGTTCTCAATCGGATTGAAGTCGGGACTGTAGGGCGGCAGTTAGAGCAGGCTCGCCTGCGGCCTCAATCGCGCCGCGCAGGGTTCTCCAGGCGGATGTCGCCAATGTCAAATTTGCTGGCATCCATGTCGCCCTCGCCAACCGCACAAGCGAAGGCCAGAAAGCCAACATGTGTTCTGCGGCTTAATTAAGAGTCAGCCGATGTCGGCCGAACATCACCTTGTCTCGAAGTCGACGATCGGACAGCAGGTTGCGAAAGTTGGCGCGATGCGAAACAAACTGCTGAAGCGCTCAACTTTTATTGATCACGCGTGTTGGACGCGACGCACTCCCGTTCCAATCGGGCTGAGCGCAAATTCTCCCGGTTCACAAAACTGAGTCGCTGGAGTAGTGGGGGCGCAGAGAAATCTCCGGTCGCAGCCTTACCCGGTCAAAACAAGGATACCAATGATGAAGACTCTCGCCGTCTGCTCTGGCGGATTGGACTCCGTTTCCCTTGCTCACATGGTGGCAGCGGAGCACGAACTCACCGGCCTTCTATCTTTCGACTATGGCCAACGGCACAGGAAGGAATTGGGCTTCGCCGCTCTTTGCGCGCAGCGACTGAAGGTCCCGCACCAGATCATCGACATCGGCGAAATTGGCCGTGGCCTTTCCGGCTCAGCGCTGACTAGCAGTATCGACGTGCCGGACGGCCACTACGCCGAAGACACGATGAAGATTACGGTGGTGCCGAACCGCAATGCCATCATGTTGGCAATCGCCTTCGGTCTCGCCGCCGCCCACAGCGCCGAAGCGGTGGCGGCGGCCGTGCATGGTGGGGACCATTTCATCTATCCCGATTGCCGTCCGGCCTTCATTGAAGCTTTCCAGACAATGCAAGACCGCGCGCTCGACGGCTATGCGCAGATACGCCTCTATGCACCGTATGTGAATCTCGGAAAAGCTGACATTGTTGCGGATGGCGCAAGATACGGCACCCCGTTTGCTGAGACCTGGTCCTGTTACAAGGGCGGCGTGCGTCACTGCGGACGATGCGGGACCTGCGTCGAGCGGCGCGAAGCGTTCCATCTCGCCGGGCACGCTGATCCCACCGACTACGAGGACGCCGATTTCTGGCTTGAGGCGCTGCGCAGGAGGCGCGCGTAATGTTCCACATCAGCAAGGAATTCCACTTCTCGGCCTCGCATCAGCTCACCTCCTTGCCTCCCAACCATCAATGCGCGCGCCTGCACGGGCATAACTATGTCGTCGTAGTGGAGCTGTCGGCCAAGGAACTGGACGCCCACGGCTTCGTGCGCGACTAT